>NZ_LCWL01000078.1:0-128183 GCF_001441695.1 Alishewanella sp. WH16-1
TTAACTGATCGGCATTAGGCGAGGTCGCCGGTTTTTGTTAGCAGCTGTTACAGCTTATCGCTGATTAATGCAGACCACCCAGGTACTGCGACAGCACCCGAATATCTTCGTCAGTCAGTTTTTTCGCAACCTCACGCATCATGCCGTTCATATCGTTGGCTCGGGTACCGGCGCGGAATTCTTCCAGTGTTGTTTTGACATAGTCCGCATTTTGGAAGCCAATGCGCGGAAAACCTGCCAGGCTGGTGCCTGCGCCCCGAGGACCATGACAGGCGATACAGGCAGCGATACCACGCTCAGCATCACCACCGCGGTACAATTTTTGACCTAATTCAATCACATCTTCTGGCGTTGTACCTGGCTTCACGCGTTGTGAAGAGAAGTATGCGGCCAGATCTTTCATATCCTGATCCGATAATGCGGCAACCATACCAAACATAATGGCATTCGAACGGCCTTCTTTTCCGCCTGAGGTCATGCCCAATTTATAGTCAGTTAATTGTTTATACAGGTACTCAGCGTGCTGACCAGCAATTTTAGGATAAATAGCCAGCGGACTGTTGCCGTCCGGGCCATGGCAAGCCGCACAGGTGGCTGATTTTGCCTTGCCAGCTTCGGCATCACCATCAAAAGCGTTTGCTGCACCGATTAATCCGAATAACAGCGTCAGAGGTAATACGAGTTTTTTCATGTTTGATCCGTCTCAGTCCGCATTCAAACGCCAGCGATCTGGCTGCAATGAATTATATTAAGGTGATTTTTGCTCTATTTTACACGAAACTGCCCAAAGTAAAATCCCATCCTTTAGTCAAAAGCTTCTTCCGATCCTTCAGATCCGCTACAATAACCTCAATTTACCAGCCGGAGTAGCTTGTGTCACAGCCAAAGTTCAATTTTCAGCAGGTCAGTTTTCTGACCAGCGCCCCTGATATCAGGGCTTTGCCCGCCGATACCGGTACTGAGGTCGCGTTCGCCGGCCGCTCAAATGCCGGGAAATCCAGCGCGCTGAATACGCTGACCCGACAGAATAATCTGGCTCGTACCAGTAAAACACCTGGCCGGACCCAGTTAATTAATACTTTTGAGCTGGCGCCGGATAAACGACTTATCGATTTGCCCGGTTATGGTTTTGCCAAAGTACCCTTGGCAGTAAAAGAGAAATGGCAGCAATCGTTATCGGAATATCTGCAAAAGCGGCAGAGCTTAAAAGGCTTGGTGGTATTAATGGATATCCGGCACCCGCTGAAAGATTTAGATCAACAGCTGATTTTCTGGGCGGTAGAGAGTAAGTTACCGGTATTGCTACTGTTAACAAAAGCCGACAAGCTTGGCCCGGGCGCACGGAAAAAGATTTTGTTGGAAGTACGCGAAGCAGCATTAGCCTTTATGGGTGATGTGCAGGTGCAGCTCTTCAGCTCACTGAGCAAATTGGGGTTACCTGAGTTTGAGCAAGTACTGAACGGCTGGTTTACCGATCTGACAGACGAAACAACCTGACCTTACTGTATCCTGATTTCCACCGATAAGCGGCTGGCTATCTGTAAAGAACCAGCCGTTTTTTATTGCTGATTTCCAACAGGCAAAAAAAACCGACCCCTGAGGGTCGGTCATAGCAATCGGGGAGAAGCTATATAAAATCAAATCAACAGGGTGTCTTATCGCTAAGACGTGTGCAGTATAACAGCAATATTGCACCGTTTGAAGTATTTACTCTAAAAAATGTTATTGGGTAACACAGACGGTCTACTGCAATATGCTCTGGCGCGCATTCTGTTTTGTGTTGCGGGCTTCAAACACAAATAAAAAAAACGCCCCGCTGCAAGCAGCGGGGCGGCTAAATAAAGCCTACTTTCATAATCCGGAGTGAAACACCCCGGGTGAAAGATAGAATATCTTACCTCTGTACCCTACGACTCAAATTCTAGTCATTTTCTGAGCGATTGCAAGGTTTTTTTGTAATAAAACTACATAAAAGTGTAGGCGCTGCATTTTTAAGGCTTTTTATGTAATTAAATTACCATCTACTTAGTGTGCTTCATCCCAGTTTTTGCCATAGCCTACTTCGGCGAGTAAAGGCACATCCAATTTGGCTGCGCTGGCCATCAGCTGTTTCAACTCGGTAGCTAACCAACTGACATCTGCCGCCGTCACTTCGAACACCAGTTCGTCGTGTACTTGCATAATCATGGCAGCTTTATCAGCAGCATGCTGCTGTAGCCAGGTCTGTACCTTAATCATTGCCAGTTTGATAATATCAGCCGCCGTGCCTTGCATCGGTGCATTAATCGCAGCCCGTTCCGCCGCTTTTTGTCTGCCAATATTTTTAGCATTAATATCAGGCAGGTATAAGCGACGGCCAAACAGGGTTTCAACATAGCCCTGTTCATGCGCCTGTTTGCGGGTGCGCTCCATATAATCGAGTACACCTGGGAAACGCTCGAAATAGCGGTCAACATAGTGCTGAGCTTCACCGCGGCCAATACCAAGTTGCTTGGCTAAGCCAAAGGCTGACATGCCATAGATTAAACCAAAGTTTACGGCTTTGGCGCTTCGCCGCTGCTCGGCGGTAACCTGCTCCAGACTGACGCCAAATACTTCGGCGGCGGTTGCCCGGTGTACATCCAGTCCCTTGGCGAACGCATCCAGTAACGCCTTGTCCTGCGACAGGTGCGCCATAATTCTCAGCTCAATCTGCGAGTAGTCGATGGCCATCAGTAATTTGCCTTTGGGCGCGATAAAGGCTTGTCGGATCCGGCGCCCTTCTTCGGTGCGGATCGGAATATTCTGCAAGTTCGGCTCGGTGGAGCTTAAGCGGCCCGTGGCAGCGACCGCTTGGTGGTAGGAAGTATGCACCCGGCCCGTCGCCTTATTAACCATCTTCGGCAATTTTTCGGTATAGGTGGAACGCAGTTTACTCAGGCCGCGGTGCTCCGTGATCAGTTTTGGAAATTCATATTCCAGTGCTAACTCTGCCAGCACTTCTTCTGCTGTTGATGGCGTGCCGCTGGGTGTCTTTTTCAGTACCGGCAACTTCATCTGCTCGAACAGAATTTCTTGTAACTGTTTCGGGGAGGCCAGATTAAATTCTTTGCCGGCTTGCTGATAAGCCAATTGCTCCAGCTCGGCAATCCGCTGACTCAACTGCTGGCTTTGCTCAGCCAATAATTGGCTGTCTATCAGTACTCCATGACGTTCAATATCTGACAGAATGGCAATCAATGGCAGTTCAATTTCATTGAAAACCTTAACCAATCCGGCGCTCTGCTGTAGCTGAGGCCATAATGTCTGATGCAGCCGTAATGTCACATCGGCATCTTCTGCGGCGTACTCAGCAGCCTTTTCCAATTCAATTTGATTAAAAGTGAGTTGCTTGGCGCCTTTACCGGCCAAATCTTCAAAGCTGATAGTGCTATGTCCAAGATATTTCAACGCCAGGCTATCCATATCATGGCGGCCGGCAACGGAGTTAAGTACGTAGGACTCCAGCATGGTGTCAAACTTGACACCCCGCAGCGCAATCTTATAGCGTGCCAGCACACTTTGATCGTACTTCAGATTCTGACCTACCTTGGCTTTAGCGGGATTTTCCAGCCAGGGTGTTAAGCGTTGCAAACAGTGCTGGCGATCCAGTTGCGCCGGCGCGCCCAGATAATCATGTGCCAGCGGCAAGTACCAGGCTTGACCGGCGGCGGTAGCAAAAGATAAACCAACCAGCTCGGCCTGCATATAATCCAGACTGGTGGTTTCAGTATCAAAAGCCGTTAATTCTGCCTGATCCAGGATTATCAGTAACTGCTCGAAATCCTCTGACGTCAGAATGGTTTGATATTGCTGACGATCAATCACCTGCCGCACTTCCGTTGGCGTCTTATCGGCTGTCTCGCTTGCGCTGGCATCCTGTGCCGGACTCTCTGACGCTCCGGCACTGTGCTGGCTACTGGCTAAGACTTCAGCCAGCCAGCGTTTAAACTCACATTCACGATATAATTCAGCTAGTTGTGCCTGATCAGCTGGCTGGATTTGTAATTCATCCAGTGTGCAGGGTAGCGCTACGTCGCATTTAATCGTTGCCAGCTCGTATGACAGTTTCAGCTGGGCTTCAAATTCCTGCAGTTTGGCTGCCATAGTTTTGGCGCCGCGGAAACTCAGTGCTGCAACCTGATCCAGCTGCTGGTAAATCTGTTCAATTGAACCCAGCCCCTGCAGCAGTGCTGCTGCCGTTTTCTCACCTACTCCGGGCAGACCCGGGATGTTGTCCACCTTATCACCCATCAGCGCCAGATAATCGATAATCAACTCTGGGCCGATACCGAATTTTTCCAGCACCGCAGGGGGATCGAGCAGCGTATTAGTCATGGTATTGATCAGCGTGACATGCTCATCGACCAACTGCGCCATATCCTTATCGCCAGTTGAAATCAGGGTGTGCCGTCCGGCCGCGCTGGCCTGCCGCGCTAGCGTACCAATCACATCATCAGCTTCCACACCACTGATACATAACAACGGCAAACCCATGGCCCGGATAATATTGTGCAGAGGTTCAATCTGGCTACGTAAGTCATCAGGCATCGGTGGCCGATGGGCTTTGTACTCGGCATACATCTCGTTACGAAACGTTGGCCCTTTGGCGTCAAACACGACTGCCATTTGTGTTGGTTGGTACTGTTTGAGCAAGCTCTTCAACATATTGACCACACCGTAAATGGCTCCGGTGGCTTCGCCACGCGAATTCGTTAAATGTGGTGGCGCGTGATAAGCACGAAATAAATAAGAAGAACCGTCGACCAAGATCAGCGGATTTTTGGGGATATAGACCATGATGATTGCCCTGCGCGGAGTTTGAGATATAGGATGCCATAGCTACACGGATCCGGCTAGCTGAACAAGTCGGGTTGCGGCAGTCAAAATCGGGAGTAAGCTGTGGATAACTTTGTGCAAAAAAATAGCTAACCGACACGCTGTAGTAAACAGCATGAGGCTGGTGTAATTCTAAGTGTTTGTTTTATAAAGAAAGGAACGAAACTGCAAGTGCCCTTATTCTTATTTTTTCAGCATTGCGTAATGTGGAAAACGCTTTAGCTTTCGCCCGGAGTCCATTCACAAAAAGCTGCCTGCAACTCCATGCAGGTGGAACAGACTATCACAATCAGCGGCTTTGCCCAGAGTAAATTTTAAAAAATTTTGCTCCTAAAAATCCTATTTGCTGTATAAAACGGCATAAAGCAAGTTTGATAAGGCTTAGCACGCTATTGTCAGGATCATTTGACAAAATTAAGGCGTTAAAAGCCTGCTGCGGCTAACTCTTCCGTTCTGCCGCAAAGGCAGGCTATAATGCCAGCAAATCAGTATGGCTTTCAGCACGGGATCGACATTATGAAGAAATTGACACTTGCAGTAGCAATGCTGCTGACAACACTAGGTTTGCAGGCCAGTACCGAACAGGAAGCTGACGCTATCGCTAAGCGTATCGCGCCAGTGGGTCAGGTTTATGTTGCTGGTGCAGCGGCAGCCACAGAAGCCGTCGCAGCGGGTCCACGCAGTGGTGAGCAAGTGTATCAGTCGGCCTGTTTTGCTTGTCATGGTACCGGCGCACTGGACGCCCCCAAGCCTAATTCAGAGGCCTGGAAGCCACGTTTAGCGCAAGGATTCGACGTGCTGCTGAAACACTCTATTGAAGGTTTTAACAATATGCCGGCGATGGGCACTTGTACTACCTGTTCTGAGGATGAAATTGCTGCCGCGATTCGCTTTATGACAGACGGTGTTTAAATCGCCGTTAAAGCGCTTTGGAAAACCGCAGCTTGCTGCGGTTTTTTTATCTCTGCAGTGTTTAAAGATCTTCTTTAACTAATTTAGTGATATTTCCTTGCTATCTCTTCCCTGCGTCTAAACTTTGTGCATAATAACACTTTATTATTATTGCTCTGACCAGTGTTTATTCGCAACGGAATGGCGGGATTGAACAACTTAGAAACACTTCAGCATCAACTTAAACGCGCTTCCACCAAAATACGGCGGTTGCTAACCCTGATTGAGCGCTTTAAAGAAGCCTACACCATTCAGGGGGCTTTGTTGCAGCTCTCAGAATTAGCCAGCAGCATCAGCGACATGGCTGAATTTTATCCGGCCATCCACAAGATGGTGTCGGAACAACTGCACGCCGAAAATTTTTATGTTGTGTTGTATGACAGTGAAACGGGTCAATATAGCCTGCAATATTTTTCAGATGAAAAAGATCAACAGCTGATTGCTTCGGTACCATCCAGTGCTTTTTCACGCGGTTTGACAGGTTATGTCGCCAGAACTGAGCAGCCTTTGCTCTGCGACGAAGCGCAATTTGATGCTTTGGTGCAAAGCGGCGAAATTCTGGCACAAGGCTCACCGTCTGCCCATTGGATGGGTATTCCGCTATGGCGGGATGATAAAGTGATCGGGGTGATGGCAATCCAGTCCTACGATAGCCAATACCGTTATAACGAACATGATTTAAAATTGTTCAACAGCATTGGCAGTAATACGGTGATTGCACTTGATCGGGTAAAGAGCCGTGAGTTACTGGAAACCACAGTAAGACAACGCACCTTGCAGTTACGCCAGACTAATGAGTCTTTACAAAAAGAAATTAAAGAACGCACGCACGCTGAAAAACTGCAAGCCGCACTGTATAAGATCTCGGAACTGACCGCCAGCAGTCAGGATATGCAAGCCTTTTACCGCGCCATGCATAATGTGCTCTGTGGTTTGATGGCAGCAGACAATTGCTATATTGCTTTGCTAAGTCAGGACGGCACTAAACTGAACTTTCCGTTTTACCTTGACCAATACAGTCCGGCGGCAGTCGATCGGCCGTTAGGCAAAGGTTTTACCGAATATGTGATTCGGTGCGCCGAAGCGCGTTTAATTAATAATGATGAAGCACAGCAATTGGTTGAACGCGGCGAAATCCGCCGCGGCATTAGTAATCTGGGCGGGCCTTCTAAATATTCCAGCAGTTGGCTGGGCGCGCCACTAAAAATTGACCAGAAAGTGATCGGCGTAATTGCGGTGCAATCCTACGAGGCTGGCTATCAATACACTGACCAGGAACTGACCATTTTGCGTTTTGTGTCACAGCACATCGCTGTCGCCATTCAGCGTAAGTTAGCGGCAGAGCGGCAACGCCAGCATCAGGAAGAGCTGGAACGCAAAGTGTTTGAAAGCACCCGAGAACTGCGCCAAACCAATTTGTTTTTACGCTTGCAGGTAGAAGAGCGGAAAAAAGCTGAGCAAAAACTGTTTTACGATGCTAATCATGACGTATTAACAGGGCTGGCGAATCGTCAAATGTTCTTGCAGCAATTAAAACAACAATTTGCGCTAAGTAAACGTCAGGCTCATCCGGGTATGGCGTTGTTATTTCTGGACTTGGACCGCTTTAAGTTAATTAATGATACGCTCGGCCATCATATTGGCGATGCCTTTCTGGTGGAAAGCAGTAAACGTTTGCTCAGTGCGATTCGCGAGCATGATCTGGCTGCGCGCTTCGGGGGGGACGAGTTCGTGGTGATGCTGGTTAATTTACAGCATGCCCAGGATGCCGAAGAGGTCGCACAGCGGATTATTGATAAGTTCCGCCAACCTTATCAATTAGATGGTCATAAAACCCAGTCTGGCGTCAGCGTCGGCATAGCACCACTGACGCTCGAATATCACCACGCCGATGCGCTGTTACGCGATGCCGATGCGGCTATGTATCATGCCAAGGCGCTGGGCCGGGGCCGCTACGCGGTATTCCAGCCGGAAATGCGCGACCAGATGTTAAAGGCGCTGAGTAATTAAGCGCCGGTCATCCGGTAACGACTTAGTTTTTATTCAATAATTGCCGTAAGCGGGCAATATTCGCAGCTGCGGTTTGTTGGCGCTGCTCAGCCGTTTTCGGCTGCTCCGGCTTTTGCCATTCCAAATCATCCTGCGGTAACTCCTGTAAAAAGCGGCTGGGCTCTGGCTTAATGGTTTCACCGTATTGCCGGCGTTCGCGGGCGTAGGTAAAGATCAACTCACGCTGCGCCCGGGTAATGCCAACATAGGCCAGCCGGCGCTCTTCCTCGACATTATCTTCATCGATACTGGTTTGGTGCGGCAAAATACCCTCTTCCATCCCGACCATAAACACGTAGGGAAACTCCAGACCTTTTGAAGCATGCAGGGTTAACAATTGCACCTGATCGGCCTGATCTTCCTGTTCCTGGCGCTCTAACATATCGCGCAAGCAAAGCTTACTAACGACTTCGTTAATGGTCATCGCCGGCTCGTCATCTTTGCCTTCCAGCATTTCGACGATCCAACGGTACAGCTCGTTGACATTTTTCAACGCCATTTCCGCTGCTTTCGGGCTGTTACTGGTTTCGAATAACCAGGCTTCGTAATGGCTTTGCCGGATCAGATCACGAATCGCTTCGCTTGCTTCGGCGCGCTGCGCATTATCAGCCAGTTGATTGATCCAGTCAGCAAATTGCTGTACTGCCTGCAGGCTGCGCGCCGGTAAAATATGCGCTAATTCCGGGTGGCAGCAGGCAGCGAATAAGCTGATATGTTGCTGATTAGCCAGATTGCCAATTTTTTCTAAGGTAGCATGGCCGATTTCCCGCCGGGGCACATTAATAATCCGCAACAGCGCATTATCATCATCCTGATTGACCAGCAAGCGCAGATAAGCCATGACATCCTTAATTTCGCTACGGGCAAAAAAGGAGGTGCCGCCGGAAATGCGGTAGGGGATACGGTTAGTCATCAGCGCCTTTTCAAATACCCGCGCCTGATGGTTGCCGCGATAGAGGATGGCATAATCCCGGTATTGGCTGCGGTTACTAAAACGGTGCGAGATAATTTCGGCTACGACCTTGTCGGCTTCATCTTCTTCATGTTTGCAGGGCAGTACTTTAAGTGGTACGCCATAGCCATTGACGCTAAACAGCTTTTTCTCGAATTCATGCGGGTTATTGGCGATCAGAATATTCGCGGCTTTCAAAATGCGTTCAGCGGAGCGGTAGTTTTGTTCCAGCTTGATGACCTGCAGCTCAGGAAAGTCTTTTTTCAACAGCACCAGATTTTGCGGCCGGGCACCGCGCCAGGAATAGATTGACTGGTCGTCATCGCCCACCACGGTAAAGCGGCGCCGCTCGCCAACCAGCCATTTCACCAGTTCATACTGACTGGTATTGGTATCCTGATATTCGTCGACTAACAAATAGCGGATTTTTTGCTGCCAGCGTTCGCGGGTTTCGGTCTGATGCTGAAATAACAGGGTCGGTAGCAGGATAAGATCATCAAAATCAAAGGCATTACAGGCTTTTAGCATCTTACTGTACTGCAGATAATAATTCGCCAGGCTAATGGTCTCAGCATCCTGCGTTTGTTGCAGCGCCAGTTCGGGTAGCGTCAGGTCGTTTTTCAAGCTGCTGATCCGGTTTTGTAGCTTGCGGATCAGCTCTTTATCACCGTTATACTCGCCAGCGGTCAGTTCTTTTAACAGCGCAAAGCTATCCTGATCGTCAAACAAACTGAAGTTAGCTTTGTAACCAAGCTGGCGATATTCTTTTTTCAGAATCTCCAGCCCCAGGGTATGGAAGGTCGAGATGGTCAGGCCACGGGTGGCACTTTTCGGCAATTGGGCGTTAATCCGCTCCCGCATTTCACGCGCGGCTTTATTGGTGAAGGTCACGGCGGCGATATGTCGTGCCGGCAACTCGCACTCCTGAATCAGGTAAGCGATTTTATTGATAATGACCCGGGTTTTACCGCTGCCAGCGCCTGCCAATACCAGACAGGGGCCGCCAATAAATTTTACCGCTGCATCTTGCTGTGGATTTAATTTCATCTAACCTGCCTTTCGTTCCGGGTTGGCATTGTAAGGCCTGCCGCCAGAAATTTCATTCGCGTTCTGCCATTTAGGCCGTAGAATAGACCAACATCATCGAAAACCCTGGAGAACGAGATGCTGGATCCAAAAAAAATTGAAGAGATCGCCCGCCAGATTGGGGCTGTTATTCCTCCACAGCTCAAACAGTTTGCCGATGAGCTGGAAGGCAAGGTTAAGCAGGTATTGCAAGCTAAGCTGGCCGATTTAGACTTTGTTAGTCGGGAAGAGTTTGATGTACAGCGTCAGGTACTATTGCGTACCCGTGAGAAAGTTGAAGTGATGGAGCAACAATTGGCGGCATTATTGGCTGAAAAAACCCAAGACTTCCGTCAAAACGAGTTACCCAGCTCAGATCAGCAGTAATGCAACCCTAAAAGCTGCGCCGGTGTTGGCCGGCGCAGTTAATTGTTTATTTTTGTACAGATTTCAGGATTTCTGTTAAACCGGCTACCGCGCCACCGATATTCGCCAGCTCTGCCGGTACAATCATCGTGTTATTGGCTTTAGCCAGGTTGCCAAACTCTTTCACGTATTGCTCAGCTACCCGCAGACTAACCGCTTCCTGACCACCTGGCTGGTTAATCGCCTCGGCGATCTTACGCAGACCCTCTGCTGTGGCGACGGCAATCAGTTCAATTTCCCGTGCCCGGCCCTCAGCTTCGTTAATTTGCCGCTGTTTGTCGGCTTCAGACAGGTTGATCACTTCCTGTTTCTGACCTTCAGAGACGTTGATCATTGCCTGACGTTCACCTTCTGACTTGGCAATGGCTGCGCGTCGCTCGCGCTCGGCGCGCATTTGCTGTTCCAGCGCATCTTTAATGCTGATCGGCAGTTCGATATCAGCAATTTCATAACGTAACACTTTCACACCCCAGGGGCCGGCGGCTTCGTCCAGTGCCCGTACTACTTCTTCGTTGATTTTGGCCCGCTCTTCAAAGGTTTTATCTAAGTCAGTTTGACCAATCACCGAACGCATGGTGGTTTGAGCCAGCTGTGCCGCGGCGTAGCGATAATCATTGATGCCGTAACTGGCCTTCATCGGATCGATCACCTGTAGATATAAAATGCCATCAATTCCGACCTGAATGTTATCCCGGGTAACACAGGTCTGACGGTTAACGTCGATCACTTCTTCTTTCAGCGTTTGGATATAAGCCACTTTATCGATAAACGGGATCAGAATATGAAAGCCGGAATCCAGGGTGCGCGAGTACTTGCCGAGGCGCTCAATGACAAAGTTGCTCCGTTGAGGGACCACCCGGGCCGACTTGAAAATGGTAATCACCACCGCCAGCGCAAAGCCGAAGGTCAGAATGGTTTGAATATCTAATTGTTCCATAAGTTACGATTCCTTTTTCGTTAATGAACTTTGACAACGGTCAGATGAATACCCTCATTAGCAACGACCCGCGCCAGATCGCCGGCTTTTAACGGGTCACTGGATTGGGCATCCCACTGCACACCGTTTAATACAACCCGGCCACGGCCGTGCTGAAAGTCAGCTAACACGGTAACAGTGTCGCCAATGTCTTCGGTAAAGCGTGATGGATGTTCGCCTTTGTCGGCGGTATAGCCAACAAACCAGCGTTTAAAGCGGCCACGGGCGGTAAATAGCAGTACCAGACTGACGATACCGAAGATACTGTACTGGGTACTGGCGGCTTCAATCCAACCGAGCTGCAGTAAGATACCGACAACGATAGCGGCCAATCCCAGAAAGACAGCGACAATACTGGTGGCTAATAATTCGCTGAGAATTAGCACCACACCAATAATGATCCAAATCATTGCAGCGCTCAAAGTTCTCTCCTGTTAACGAGCTGATTTTACACTACAGTGTAGTGTGAAAAATTTAATTTGGTAACTGTTAATTTACAACTAATTGTAACCGTGTATGTCACACTAAGTTATGAGTTGCTTGTGGCAAAGAACAATAGATTTATGCTCAGAACGCTTTTCCGTTTAGTGCTTTGGTTGGGATTGGCCTGGTTGCTTTGGAGTAGTTTTAGTCACCGGGAACAGCAATCTACCACCAGGTCAGCAGTTAACGGGTCTTTGTGTCAGACGCCGGTTGCCTGGCGTCTGGCAACGCTGGATCCGGCCTTCCGGTTGTCGGAAGCTCAGGCGTTGGCATTGATCACCGAAGCGGCTGAGCAATGGAACCGGATTACTGGCCAACAACTGTTTACTTATGACGCCGCGCAAGGCTTTCCGATCCACTTTCAGTACGATGAGCGGCAGCAGCAATTAGCGCAACGTTTGCTGTTACAGCGTAATGTGCAGCGCTATGACGAACATCTGGAGGTGCTGCAGCGGCAGTATCAGCGCCAGTTAGTACAGGTGCAGCAACAAAACAGCCGGGTACAGCAGTTGCAGCAGGAGTATCAACAACAGTTACAAACTCTGGAGCAACAAGGAGCACGAACTCTCCCGGCTGCTCTGCAGCGACAGTGGCGGCTCCTGGAAGAAGAACAAAGAGTGCTGATGCAGCAGGCGGATGAGCTGAACGCCGAGCAACAGCGTTTGCAGCAAATGGTGACCCAACGCAATAATTTGCTACCGCAGCAGCAAGTGATCGGCAGCCACGAGCTTGGTGTGATGAGTATCCGACAGGCACAGCGCCAGATGGTGATCTATGCTTTCGCGGACCAACAGGATTTACTGGTTACGCTACAACACGAGTTTGGCCATGCGCTGGGCTTACCACACAGTGACGATCCGGCGGCGGTAATGCATGCTCAATTACATGGCGGTCAGCAATGGCTGACCACCACCGATTTTAAGTTATGGCAGCAATATTGTGTTAATTAAGCCGATCTTTTTCGGCTAGCTGTTGATCCAGAACCTGTAAAAAGTTCAGCACGGTTTCCACCACCTGATGATAAAACGCCACATCCACCTTATCAGCCGTGTCTCTCGGGGTATGGTAGTCCGCGTGATCCGCCACCCCAAAATAGATAAAAGGGATACCCTGTTGGTGAAAGACACCGTGATCCGAGCTAAGTGTCCAATCCTGAGTATGCCCAGCTTTGTACCAAGGTCGGTCGTGGGCCGCAATCAGCTTGACCGCACTCTGTTGTTGCACTTGCTGTAGCAGAGGCTGTAACCATGGATGATGATAACTACCAACCGCAAATAGCTGCTGCTCTGTATCACGGCTTAGCATATCAATATTGATATTAAAGCGCAGTTGGTCAGCATCAAACAGGCCGGTGCGAAACAGCGCTACTGCGCCTTGTAAGCCTTTTTCTTCGCTATCTAACGCGACAAACAGCACAGAGTGACGCAGTGGCTGTTGCTTAAGGTAACGTGCCAGTTCTAACATGGCGGCGACGCCAGAGGCATTATCGTCGGCGCCATAGAAGATGGTATCGCCGTGCATGCCGAGGTGATCATAGTGGGCGGTGATAATCAGTGGCTTTAAACCCGGTTCAGTACCAGCTAACAGTCCCAGTACGTTGGCCGCATCTGCTACGCCGGGGATCACCGCGTTTTTACCCCTGAACCAGCGGCGTAACGAAAAATGCTCGGTTACGCTATAGGGGTGCAGATAACCCTCGCTGCCGGCGGGAGCTAAACCGATAGTCGCAAATTGTTCGGCAATCCAGAGTCTGGCGGCAATACCACCGGCAGTACCGGGAGACCGCCCTTGCCGCTCAGCTGCCGCTAACCAACTCAGGTCGGCCATCATTCTTTCAGCATCAAGGCGTTGCAGTGGTGCTGCCGGTACGGCCTGTTGCTTCAGCGTGATAATTCTGGCACTTTCCTGCTGGGTTAACTGTGTTAGCCAGTAGGGTTTCAGGCCGTAGTAAGCCAGGATAGCAATAACTACAAGGGCCAGTGGCCAGCGTAGTTTTTTCAGTAGCACCATCTGTGTTTCCCGTTATATCTAAGAGAGCCGCACGGCAGCGGTGGTGGCTACCGTGTCATTGAATGCAAACATCATACGGATAATGACCGGCAAAGCCGTCATTTTTCGACTAGACCTCACTGGGCAGCGACGACTTTAATTTCGACTTTCCAATGCGGATCGGCCAGTTTCGCTGCTACTGTGGTGCGGGCAGGCGCGGCACCGACGGGCAGCCAGGCATCCCACACCTGATTCATCGCGGCATAGTCGGCCATATCGGCCAGAAAAATAGTCACGTCGACCAGTTTTTTGCTGTCACTAAAACAGCGCTCCAGTAAGGCATCCACCTGAGACAGCACATTTTGGGTTTGCTGGCTAATATCGGTAGCATCTGTATCAGGTACCATGCCGGCACAAAAGATCAGCCCATTGGCGATCACGGCTTCTGAATAACGCACTGTCGGATCAATACGTTGGATTGTCATAACCACTCCTTTTTCAGCTTAACTGTTGCAGGCTACCTCGCTTTGTAAAAAAGTACCAGTCGCACAATAAAAAAGGGCGTACTGTCATGCGATGCAGTACGCCAAGGCCGTGGTTAGGAATGGGTGTTAATTTTTTGCCGTTTTCTGAGTGTTAAACAAATCAAAATCTTGCATCACCGGCAAACGTTGTTGAATCTGACTTTCCAGTTGATCCAGTTGCTCTACCTGCTGGCACATGGCTTCACCGCGCTGCTCCAGCACACTGGCTTTTTGCTGCATATTTTGCTCTAACTGCTCGCCAAATTTTTCCATGCGCTGGCCAAAGGCTTCCATCCGCTGCTCGAAGTTGCCCTGACCATTGACCATGGCTTTACCAATTTGCAGCATAATATTGCCCATGCTTTCCTCGACCAGGTTTTCAATTGCTGCATCAAATTCCGGACCAAAAGCCTGATCCAGTGTCGACATCTGGCTGCCACGTAACTCCAGCGTATCGCCATTACGGATAATAATATTGTCGGTACTGAGCTGAATTTTTGCCATCACCTGCTGCAGCGCCGGATGGTCTTGCAATGATTTTCCGGTTAGTTCAGTTAATACCTGCCCTACCGCAGTACTCGCCAACAGCATGGCATCTGTCACTAACTCCACCGTAGAGTTAGCTTGCTGGCGAATGCCAGCCTGATATTGCTGTAACAGCGCCCGGCTTTCGGCATCCGTTGTTTGCTCTTTGTCTGCTAACCAAAGCCTGCCTTGTGGGTCAATACGCCACAGAGGCTGCTGTTGTTGTTGCAAAACCAGTTGGGTGGGTGAGATCAGTAAATCGTGTTCAAGTTGAAACTGGCAGCTTTGCTCAGCTACCGCCGGGTTAGAGATAGTAACAGCGGCAGTTAACAGTAATGCTTTCATTATTTTATCCTTCTTGCTGATTTGACCTTGTTAGCAGAGCAAAGTGAATGCCAACTATTAATGCGCTGATTTTAAACAATAAAATTATTTTATTAGTGACGGGCTTAGGAAGTTTATTGTTGGATTTGCTAAAAAGTAGTGAGTTTGACTAAGTGGTTGTTACTGTCTTTAGAAAGAACTTATTCAGGCCGCCTGAGTTTTTAATTCCTTTCTGGAATAACCAAGAGAGATCCATTCTTTTACCAGTAGTCATCTGGATGGCTAAAATGTGGGTAATTAATTTAAGCAGGGTTTGTTATGCTGTTATCGTCACTGGTCGCTCAGGCCAGCCCGCTGTCTGAACAGCAGGTAAAACAATTACAGGGGCTGGTAAGCCAGCTTAATCCGATCCAGCAAGCCTGGGTTAGTGGCTATCTGGCGGCCAGTGCCCAATTGGCGGGTCAGAGTGTGGCAGTTGCTCCCTCCACGGTAGCGGCACCAGCCGCGACTTTAACAGTGCTATATGGTTCGCAAACCGGCAATGCCAAGCATGTTGCGGAAGACCTGGGCAAGGCAGCCAGTGGCAAAGGCTTTACGGTTAAGGTGCAGGATCTGGCCGAATATAAAGCGGCTAATCTGAAAAACGAACGCTTTGTAGTGATCGTCACCTCGACCTATGGCGAGGGGGAGCCGCCGGAAAATGCTATCAGCTTTTATAACTTTCTGTTTAGTAAAAAAGCGCCACAGCTGCCAGAGCTGCGTTATGCGGTATTGGGCTTGGGCGATACCAGCTATGAATTTTTCTGCAAAACCGCACAGGATTTTGATCAGCGCCTCGCCGAATTAGGCGGCAAAGCTATCATTGCGCGGGCGGATCTGGATGTCGATTACAGCACTGCCGCCACGAGCTGGCAGCAGCAGCTCATCACTACCTTAGAACCTGAGTTTGCGCAGGCGCCGGCGGCAACGGCTGATGTTATTAGCTGGCCGGGGGCCAGCCAAACGGCGGCGGCAGAGAGCAGTTACAGTAAACAACAGCCGTTTAGCGCTGAGCTGTATACCAATCAGAAGATCACCGGCCGTGATTCCAGCAAAGATGTGCGGCATATTGAGATTTCGCTGGCGGGCTCCGGGCTGCGGTATCAGCCGGGTGATGCGCTGGGTGTTTATTTCAGTAACGACCCACAGCTGGTAAAAGAGCTCTTACTGCTCACGGGCATTGCCGCTAATACCCCGGTATTACTGGGTACAGAGCGTCTGACCATTAGTGATGCTTTGACTGAACAGCTGGAGCTGACGCAGTCCTACCCGGCCTTTGTCGATAAGTATGCCAAAGCCAGCGGCAGCGCTGCGTTACAAGCTTTAGTGGCCGATAAAACCGCGCTACGCAGCTACCTGAGCGAGCGGCAGATTATCGATATCGTGCGTGAACATCCGGCGCTGATTAGTGCGCAGCAACTGGTCGATGCGCTACGTAAGCAGCAGCCACGCTTATATTCTATTGCGTCCTCACAGGCCGAGGTAGAGGACGAAGTGCATTTAACGGTGGGTGTGGTGCGTTATCAAGCCTATGGCAAACCGCATCTGGGTGGCGCTTCCGGCTTTTTAGCCGAGCGGTTAGCAGAAGGCGGCAGCATTAAGGTGTTTGTTGAAACCAATAACAACTTCCGCTTGCCAGAGAATGATGACACCCCGGTGATTATGATTGGCCCGGGCACCGGCATTGCGCCATTCCGCGCCTTTTTACAGGAGCGGGATGCCCGTGCCGCCAGCGGTAAAAACTGGCTATTCTTTGGTAACCCACACTTTACCCAGGACTTCCTGTATCAGGTAGAGCTGCAGAATTACTTAAAGCAAGGCTTGCTAACCCGGCTCGACGTTGCCTTTAGCCGCGATACGGCGGAAAAAGTCTATGTGCAGCATAAGCTGCTGAAACATGGCGCTGAGGTCTGGCAATGGTTAGAGCAGGGTGCACACCTCTATATCTGCGGTGACGGCGCCCGGATGGCGAAAGACGTGCATCAGGCGTTGCTGACCATAGTGCAGCAGCAAGGCGGTAAAGATGAAAAGGCCGCGCAACAGTATTTAGATCAGTTACGGATAGCCAAGCGCTATCAGAAGGATGTGTATTAATGAGTCAGTATCCTGTTAATCCTGAATTTGTCGCGCCGGGCAAGCTGTCGGACAACGAGCGTTTAAAGGCCGAAAGCGACCATTTACGTGGCACCATTACCAGCGACTTGCAAAATGACATTACCGGTGGTTTTACCGGCGATAACTTTATGTTGATCCGTTTTCACGGCATGTATCAGCAGGATGACCGTGATATCCGCGCCGAGCGTGCGGCGCAAAAACTGGAGCCGCTGCACAATGTGATGCTGCGGGCGCGGATGCCCGGCGGCATTATTACGCCAGCACAATGGCTAGCCATCGATAAGTTCGCGGCCGAGCACACCTTATATGGCAGTATCCGCCTGACTACCCGCCAGACTTTTCAGTTCCATGGCGTGTTAAAGCCGAATATTAAACCGATGCACCAGTTCTTAAACAGCATTGGCATCGATTCGATTGCCACTGCCGGAGATGTTAACCGTAACGTGCTTTGCACCTCTAACCCGGTCGAGAGCGAATTACATCAACAGGCGTATCAGTGGGCGATTAAGATCAGCGAACATTTGCTGCCGAAAACCCGCGCCTATGCCGAGATCTGGCTGGATGAGGAAAAAATTGAAACCACCAAGACCGAACCGGTGCTGGGTGATACCTACCTGCCACGTAAGTTTAAGACCACAGTGGTGATCCCGCCGCATAATGATGTTGATGTGCATGCCAACGATCTGAATTTTGTTGCCATTGCCGAGCATGGCAAACTGATCGGCTTTAATGTGCTGGTTGGTGGCGGCCTGGCAATGACCTTTGGCGATACCTCGACTTATCCGCGCCGGGCCGAAGAGCTGGGCTTTATTAGCCTGGAGCATGTACTGAAAGTGGCCGAGCATGTGGTCACCGTGCAGCGCGATTATGGTGATCGGGTGAATCGTAAAAACGCCAAAACCAAGTACACCATCGATCGCATCGGCGTCGACAATTTCCGTAGCGAAGTGGAAAAGCGCGTCGGTGTCGCCTTTGAACCGGTACGCCCTTATGCCTTTACCAGCCGCGGCGATCGCTTTGGCTGGGTCGAGGGCATTGATGGCAAGCATCACCTGACGCTGTTTATCGAAAATGGCCGGGTGCTGGATTTCCCGGGCAAACCATTAAAAACCGGCTTAGCGGAAATCGCGAAGATCCATCAGGGCGATTTGCGGATGACAGCAAACCAGAACCTGATTATTGCTGGCGTGCCGCTCGAGCAAAAAGCGCAAATCGAACAACTGGCGCGCCAATACGGTTTGCTGGATGACAACCACAGTGAGCAGCGTAAAAACTCGATGGCCTGTGTATCGTTCCCGACCTGCCCGCTGGCGATGGCCGAAGCGGAGCGTTACCTGCCTGAACTGGTGACGAAAGTTGAAGGCTTGCTTAGCAAAAACGGCGTGGCCGACGATCATATCGTACTGCGGGTTACCGGTTGTCCGAATGGCTGTGGCCGCGCCATGCTGGCCGAGGTCGGCTTAGTTGGCCGGGCGCCGGGTAAATACAATGTCTATTTGGGGGGTAATAAAGTCGGTACCCGGATCCCGAAACTGTTTTTAGATAATGTTGCAGAAGCGGAGATTTTAGCTCAGCTTGACCAGCTTATCGGGCGTTGGGCCACCGAACGGCAGGCCGGCGAAGACTTTGGTGACTTTGTGATCCGCAGCGGTGTGGTCGCAGAGGTCAAAGTGTCTAAAACCGACTTTCACGCCTGAGCCGGAGTAAGCAGCATGGGGCAAGTACTGAATGATTACCGGCAGATCCTGCAGCAGAGCACCGCAGTGCAGCAAGCATGGTTGGCGGAAATTAACTCGCTGCTGGCGCCTCTGTCGGCAGCTGAGCGGGTGGCCTGGGCGCTGCGTCATTTACCGCAGCAACCGATGCTCAGCTCCAGTTTTGGCATTCAGGCCGCGGTGATGCTGCATCTGGTCAGCGTGCAAAAACCGGATATTCCGGTAGTGCTGACCGACACCGGCTATTTATTTCCGGAAACCTATCAGTTTATTGATCAGCTGACTGAGCGACTGGGACTGAACTTGCAGGTTTATCGCGCTGCTCTCAGTCCACAGTGGCAGGAAGCCCGCTATGGCCAGCTCTGGTTAAGTGCTGAGGGTATCAAGCAATATAATCAGCTTAATAAAGTCGAGCCCATGCAGCGAGCGCTACGCGAGCTAAAAGTGGGCACCTGGTTTACCGGCTTGCGCCGCAGCCAGAGCAGCACCCGTGCCGATAAAGCCATAGTGGAAATCAGCCGCGGGGTGGTTAAGGTGCAGCCTATTATCGACTGGAGCAATAAGGACGTCTTTTACTACTTAAAACAGCATAACCTGACTTACCATCCGTTGTGGGAGCAGGGCTATCTGTCGGTTGGTGATACCCATTCTACTGCGAAATTTGAACCGGGCATGAGTGAGGAGGATACCCGCTTTAATGGCTTTGGCCGCGAATGCGGTTTGCATATCGACGGTGACGGTATCTAATTTTTCTGAAAGCGCTACCGCTTTGCTGAAAATTCAGCCATATTAAGCAACATCTAAGGGTGTGGTGCTCGCTAAGTAATGAAATATCTGGCTGTCTGCTGTCTGTTGTTAATGCCGCTATGGGTGCGGGCGGAGTCGCTGGTGATGTATACCGAGCACTTCCCGCCTTATAGCTACGAAAAAGACCAGCAAATTACCGGTCTGAACACTGAACTGGTGCGGCGTAGCTGTCAAATTGCCAATATTCAGTGCGAGTTCCGCTTATTGCCTTGGTTACGTGCCTATGAAGCGGCACAAAAAGACCCCAGAGCAGGGCTCTATTCCACCTCACGCAATCCGTTACGGGAAGACGCTTTTCAATGGGTTGGGCCGCTGGCCCACGCCAGCGCCAATATGTATTGGCTAAAGTCCCGCCCTGATACGCCGCCTCGTACACTCGAGCAGGCAAAGCAGTATATTGTTGCGGTTGCCCGTGGCGATGTTTATGAGCTGTACCTGCAAAGTCAGGGCTTTGAAGTCGATGTCAATTTATTGCGTTTCAATAGTAAATCTGACGCGGTGTTACCTTTTTTACATGGCAAGGTTGATTTACTGATTGCGTCAGAGTTGATTTTGCCGGTATGGCTGGCCGAGCATCAGCAGCAGCTCACGGCTGTGCAACCAGTGATTGATTTATCTGCAGTAGGCCATAATTATCTGGCGTTGCACCCTGAAATGCCGCCAGCATTGGTAGAACGCTTACAACAGGCGCTGAACGAGCTTAAGGCCACGGGCGAGTATCAACAATTAATGGAGCATTTTCTGCAACCCAAGCGCGTAAGCAACGCCAGCCAAGCCACAACGCAAGGCTAAGCAGCAAATGTCAACACGCCCTGGTATCTGGCATCACTCCCGAGTCATCTTCTATCGTTATGTTAGGGTCTAATTCGCTGTTACAGCATTGAAATCAGCTATCCTAGCCCTAACCTTAGTGCAGGGTAATGCTGGCGAACTTTTGTCGCCGTCGTTGGTCTGTTTTGGCGCCCAATCGTATAACTATCAACTGGGTTTTATCAATTAAAGCGATTAGTATGATTTGTTTTATTCGTTTTAAAAGCTGATAAGGCTTGGCTACACTAGTCAGCGTTGAAACATTAACTGTTTTATTAACTGTAAGGAGCAACACATGTCTTCATTAATCAATACCAAAATCAAGCCGTTTAAAGCGACTGCGTACCATCAGGGTAAATTCGTACCAGTAACTGATCAGGACTTACTGGGCAAGTGGTCTGTGGTTTGCTTCTACCCAGCTGACTTCACTTTTGTATGTCCAACTGAATTAGGTGACCTGGCTGATTTCTATGCTAAGTTCAAAGAAATCGGTGTGGAAGTGTATTCAGTATCAACTGATACTCACTTCACTCACAAAGCCTGGCACGATGCTTCTGATACCATCAAGAAGATCGAATACCCAATGATCGGCGACCCAACTGGCGCTATTACCCGCAATTTCGGCGTGATGATCGAAGAAGACGGTCTGGCCCTGCGTGGTACCTTCGTCATCAACCCAGAGGGTGTGATCAAGGTATGTGAAATCCATGACCTGGGTATTGGCCGTTCAGCTGCTGAGCTGTTCCGTAAAGTACAAGCTGCTCAGTACGTTGCTAACCACGACGGTGAAGTGTGCCCAGCTAAGTGGACTCCAGGTGAGAAGACGTTAGCGCCTTCTCTGGATCTGGTTGGTAAGATCTAAGTTTAATGCAACTTGCAGGCAACTGCAGTGTTGTAAGCTGATTACAGCCCCTCTGTGAAGCTGTAATCCAGCTTCACGCTGCCAAAGGAAACTTTGGTGTCTGGCCGGTGGAAACACCGGCCCGATCCTCCCTTGCCTTGCTGCGCCGCGACTTTCAGTTTTTAAGGACTTATTCTCTATGTTAGATACTAACCTGAAGCAACAATTACAAACCTATCTGCAAAACCTGAAAACCGAGGTTGAGCTGGTGGTATCTTTAGATGATAGCGCCAAAGCAGCCGAGGTAAATGAACTGGCAACTGAGATTGCCGAATTATCGAATTTAGTCACCTATCGTCGCGACGATAGTCAGGCCCAGCGTAAACCCGCCATGTTGGTGCGCTCTGTGGCCAAAAATACGCAAATTACCTTTGCCGGTGTCCCACTAGGCCATGAATTTACGTCGTTAGTACTGGCCTTACTGCATTCTGGTGGTCACCCGATCAAGGTCGAAGCCGATCTGATTGAGCAAATTAAAAATATCAGCGGCAGCTTCCAGTTTGAGACCTATGTGTCCTTAAGCTGCCAGACCTGTCCGGAAGTGCTACAGGCGCTGAATATTATGTCGGCGATTAACCCGAACATCACTAACGTGATGATTGACGGTGCCATGTTCCAGGATGAAGTTGCAGCCAAAAATATTATGGCAGTGCCCTCTGTATACCTGAATGGCGAGTTGTTCTCGCAAGGTGCCATTACGCTGGAGAAAATTATCCAGAAAATTGACGTTAACGCCGAAAAACGTCAGGCCGAAGCACTGAAAAACAAAGCGGAATTCGATGTGTTAGTGGTCGGCGGTGGCCCGGCTGGCGCAGCGGCGTCAATCTATGCCGCCCGTAAAGGTTTAAATACCGGTATTGTGGCCGAGCGCTTTGGTGGTCAGGTGGCAGATACCGTCGGCATTGAAAACTTTATTTCGGTGAAGTACACCGAAGGTCCAAAGCTGGTCGCTGGTTTAGAAGCCCATGTGCGTGAATACGATGTGGACATTATGAATAACCAGCGGGCGGTGAAGCTGCGCAAAACCGATAAGGTTGAGCTGGAACTCGCCAATGGTGCGGTACTGAAAAGTAAAACCCTGATTTTAAGCCCTGGCGCCCGCTGGCGCGAAATGAATGTGCCGGGTGAACAGGAATACCGTGGTAAAGGTGTGGCTTACTGTCCGCACTGTGATGGCCCGCTGTTTAAGGGCAAGAAAGTCGCCGTGATCGGTGGTGGTAACTCCGGTATTGAAGCGGCCATTGACCTGGCAGGTATCGTTGAGCACGTGACAGTACTAGAATTCGCCGCCGAGCTACGGGCCGATGCGGTACTGGTGAAAAAAGCCAACTCCATGGGCAATATCACCATTATTACCGAAGCCCAGACCACTGAAGTGACAGGTGACGGCACCCGGGTGAACGGTATTAACTATACCGATCGTAAAACCGGAGAAGCGAAACGGATTGAGCTGGCAGGTATTTTTGTGCAGATCGGTCTGGTACCTAATACTGAGTGGTTACGTGGTGCAGTGGAGTTATCACCGCGTGGCGAGATTATCGTGGATGAGCGTGGTCAAACCTCGATCCCTGGCGTCTTTGCCGCCGGTGATGCCACCACAGCGCCCTATAAGCAAATTATCATTGCCATGGGTGCCGGTGCTAATGCGTCTTTGGGCGCGTTCGACTACCTGATCCGTCACTAAGCAACCGTTTTACATAGCCTGGGATACTCTCTCATCCCTGTTTGGCGGCACCTTTGGTTGCCGCCTTTTTTATGTCTGTAATATTCCGCTACCTTATTAGCTTGAGTATAAATAACGCTATTTTTGATAGCCTTTGGTTATAACTGAGCGCAAATTGCTATTTCCGCTTTGCCGCGCTGCTGGGTAAGCTGTCAGCCTGATGATAAAGGCTGCAACCCGAGGCGACTGTGCAGTATCTGCCACTTTTTGTAAAACTAACCGATAAACCGGTGCTGATTGTCGGCGGCGGCAGTGTGGCGCTGCGCAAAGCCGGCACCTTATTGAGTGCCGGTGCCCGCTTAACTGTGGTGGCGCCGGAGTTTGCGCCGGAATTTCTTCAGTGGCAGCAACAGGGCAAAGCCGAGTTGCTACCCGGTGTTTTTACACCTCAGCTGCTGGATGGCAAGTTGCTGGTGATAGCCGCCACCGATAATGACGAGGTGAATGCTGCGGTTTACCAGGCAGCGACAGAGCGCAATATGCTGGTTAACACCGTTGATGATCAGCCAAAGTGTGGCTTTATTTTTCCATCGATTATTGATCGCAGCCCGATCTTAATTGCCATTTCCAGCTTTGGTACCGCCCCGGTATTAGCCCGTCGGTTAAGGGAAAAGTTAGAAACGCTGTTACCGCAACATCTGGGGCCACTGGCGGAATTGGTTGGTCGTTTTCGTGACCAGGTCAAAGCGAAATTTCAGGGTTTTGCGGCGCGGCGTCAGTTCTGGGAGCGGGTATTTGACTCAGATGTGGTAAGACAACTGGAGGCGAACCGGCCACAGCAAGCGGAGCAACAGTTAGCAGAGATGCTGCAGAGTGAACAACCACGGCAGGGCGAAGTATGGATTGTCGGTGCCGGCCCGGGCGATCCGGAGTTATTAACGTTAAAAGCCTTACAACTGATGCAGCAAGCCGATGTAGTGGTTTACGATTATCTGGTGTCGCCACAGATTATGGAGCTGGTACGCCGTGATGCGGAGCGGATTTGTGTTGGCAAAAAAGCCGGTGCGCACTCGGTGCCACAGCAGGATACCAATGCGCTGCTGGTACAACTGGCGAAACAAGGTAAAAAAGTCTGTCGCCTAAAAGGCGGCGACCCTTTTATTTTTGGCCGCGGTGGCGAGGAAATTGAAGCCCTGTTGCCAGAGCAGATCCCGTTTCAGGTGGTGCCGGGTATTACTGCCGCAGCCGGTTGCGCCGCCTATGCCGGTATTCCGTTAACCCATCGGGATTATGCGCATAGTGTGCAGTTTGTGACCGGCCATTGTCGTAAAGCCGGCGATGAGCCAGACTGGCATAGTATGAGCCGGCCGCATCAGACGCTGGCGATTTATATGGGTATTCTAAAAGCAGCCGATATCCAACAGCAGTTGCTGACTTACGGCCGCGATCCGGCAACGCCGCTGGCGATTATTGAAAATGGTACCCGTCGTGAACAACGGGTGATCACCGGCACCTTGTCTGAATTAGCCCAATTGGTCGAGCAGCAACAGGTGGTTTCACCAGCCTTATTGGTGATCGGCGAAGTGGTAGCGTTACAATCGCAGTTGCATTGGTTTGGGCAAAGACCTGCGGCGGCAGTCTTTGCCCAGCCGTTAACCCGGCTGGCTTAAGTGGCTGATCTTTCTCGGGGATGCTGATACAGTAACCAAAATTCCAAAGGCAGGCGGTATGACAGAAAGCAACAAAGCGAGTCACATTCAATGGCAGCCGTATCAGATTGATGCGGCGGCACGAGCCCGGCTAAAGGGCCATCAAAGTACAGTATTATGGTTTACCGGTTTAAGTGGTTCGGGTAAATCGACCGTTGCCAATGCCCTTGAACAAGCTTTACTGGCGCGTGGTGTGCACACCTATTTGCTGGACGGAGATAATGTCCGGCATGGTTTATGTGCAGATTTAGGCTTTAGCGCAGCCGATCGCAGTGAAAATTTACGCCGGGTTGCTGCTGTCGCTGACTTAATGGTCGACGCCGGTTTAGTCGTACTCAGCGCCTTTATTTCGCCGTTGCGCGAGCAGCGTGAACGGGTAAAACAGATGTTGCCGCCGGGGAAATTTCTGGAAATTTATATCGCCACGCCGCTTGAAGAGTGTGAAAAGCGTGATGTTAAAGGCTTATATAAAAAAGCCCGCGCCGGCGAAATTCAGCAATTCACCGGTATCTCGGATCCCTACGAGGCGCCAGAGGCTGCCGATTTAGTGCTGAATACCGCAGAATTCTCGTTAGAGCAAAGTGTACAACTCTTGCTCGATTTACTGCTCGCCAAGGCAGTTATTGCCCCTGCGGCCACCTGATTAATGGAAAAGTCGATGTTATATCTGCAACAGGTTATTACCATAGCCGAACAAGCCGGCCAGGCAATCTTAGAGATTTATCAGCAGGATAGCAGTCAGTTTAATGTTACTGACAAAGCCGATGCCTCACCGCTGACGGCAGCTGATCTGGCAGCGCACACGCTGATTGTTAATGCCCTGACGGCGCTGACGCCGGATATTCCCATTTTATCGGAAGAAGCCGCCAATATCAGTTGGGATATCCGGCAGCACTGGCAACGTTACTGGCTGGTCGACCCGTTGGATGGCACTAAGGAATTTATCAAACGCAATGGTGAATTTACCGTCAATATCGCGCTGATCGAGCAAGGTGAGCCGGTTCTGGGTGTGGTGCATGCGCCAGTGCTGGCAAAAACCTATTATGCGGCCAGAGGTCAGGGCGCTTGGCTAAAAACCGCAGCCGGTAGCCAGTCAATTCAGGTTAGTCAAACTTCCGATCGGGTTCGGGTGGTTGGTAGTCGTAGCCACCCCAGCCCGGATTTAGCGGGCTATCTAGCACAATTCCCGCAGCATCAGATGGTTGCAGTAGGCAGTTCTTTGAAGTTCTGTCTCGTCGCCGAAGGGGTGGCCGATGTTTATCCACGCTTTGGCCCGACGATGCAGTGGGACACGGCTGCCGGTCATATCGTGGCATTAGAGGCCGGTGCGACCGTGCAATTTGACGGTATCAGCGGCCCGGTTTACCAGCGCGAACAGCTACTGAATCCGAATTTTATAGTCTCGGCGCTAAGAGCGGGCTAAACTACATTCATCAATCAGGGTGAATTATGCGTTTAGATAAGTTTATTTGTGACTGTACCGGCCTGACCCGCACTCAGGCCGGTAAGAGTATCCGCCAGGGCCTAGTCAGTATTAATGGCGAGCTGGTTAAGCAAGCTGCCCGTCAGGTCAGTGTAACGGATCAGGTGGAGCTCGACGGCGAGCCGCTGCAGCTGATCGGCCCACGCTATATTATGCTGCATAAGCCTGCCGGCTATGTCTGTGCCAATGATGATCCTGAACATCCGATAGTGTTTACGCTATTGGACGAGCCTTTAGTAGAGCGGTTACATACTGTTGGCCGGCTGGATCTGGATACTACAGGTTTACTGTTATTGACTGACGATGGCCAGTGGTCACATCGCCTGACCTCGCCGAAACATCATGTTGCTAAAACTTATCGGGTTTGGACTGCGGATCCAATCCCAGCTGACGCCATTGCGCAATTTGCCGCTGGCGTGATGCTACGCGGCGAAAAAGAGCCGACCAAGCCGGCACAATTAGAGCTGGTGGCAACGCACGAAGCCCTGCTGACGATTCACGAAGGCCGCTACCATCAGGTAAAACGCATGTTTGCCGCTATCGGCAATAAAGTTGAGCGACTCCATCGCGAGCGGATCGGAGCTTTGCAGCTGCCGGTTGAGTTGGCAGAGGGGGAGTATCGTAGTTTAAATGAGGAAGAAATACGGCTTTTGAGTTAATCACTAATTTTACCTTAAGTTACAAATTTGCTATTGCATTAAGATTTCACTTTCAGTAGTTTCTTCGCGCGGGAACACGCAAAATATCAAAAATATGGAGATTCACATGAAACTAGCGTTATTAGCTGCATCCGTTTTAACCCTGTCTTTAGCGACGACTCCTGCTGCACAGGCGCAACAAAAAGTTAACCCTTGGAAGCAATGTGGTATTGGTGCGATGATTTTCGATGACAACGGCACTGCTGCTGCGTTATCAAATATTATCTGGGACTTGGGTACTACTGCCGTGACTTCAAACGTCAGCTCACAAAATACTTGTGAGGGCATCAAAGTGGCTGCTGCTGAGTTTATCAACAGCACTATCACCAACATTGAAGAAGAAACGGTTGCTGGTGAAGGTGAGCACTTAACGGCTATGCTGAACCTGATGGGTTGTGATGCTACGGCGCACCAGGCCATTATTCAGGATGTTCGTGCAGACTTTAATGTTAACGTTGAAGGCCAGGCTGCCAAAGCAGAAGCTTATTATAATCAACTGGATAACACCATCAACACCAAGTTTGCTGCCCAGTGTCAGGTCATCTGATTTATTGCACCCCATTGAAACCCGCCGTGTTGCGGGTTTTTTCATTTTGAGTCATAGATGAAGTTTTTACTCTTCGCGGTGTGCTACCTGCTGGCATTTCCTGCTTGGCCAAATGTGGTTGAGCGGCTACAACAACAGGCTGCCTTACAGGATCTGGCCACTGCACCCTATTGGCTGGCGCTGTTGCACCAAGAAGGTGTCAACACCCGCAGCGCGATAGTAGATCCGGATTTTTTCCTGGCGTCAGCGGCTGACGCTGGCGCCGAACTGAATGCCACTCTTGCCGCGCTGTTACTGCCGGTAAGTGGCGATGTTAATGCGCATGCGCAATGTCGTTTTATCGCACGGTCGCATTGGTTACAGCAACAACTGCCAGAGCTAAAGCATCAGCTGGCGACTGTTTCTTGCCCGTTGTTTGATGATTGGAGCGACCAGCAGCAAATCGGCTCGGTCAGTGCTATTTTTGCCAGTGGCTACCTGGGGAACCCGGCCTCGTTTTATGGCCATATTCTGTTAAAGTTTAATAGTGCCTCAGATAAAAGAGCTCTGTTGCAACAGCAAAATATTAACTTTGGTGCTGAAGTACCTACTGCAGAAAACCCATTGCTTTATATTGCTAAGGGGCTCGCTGGCGGTTACAACGCGGTTTTTTCCTATGGTGATTTTTACCGCAATATTCATACCTATGGTGAGACCGAACTGCGCGACCTATGGGAATATCAACTGGCACTAACCGACGCAGAGGTTAAACAGCTGCTCTATCATGCCTGGGAGTTGATTGGTCGTGACTATGTCTATTATTTTTTGAGAGAAAATTGCGCCTTCCGGATGGCGGAGCTATTAGAGCTGGTCGTTGGTCAGGAGCTGATTAGCCGCCGTAAGCCTTATGCGATGCCAATCAGTGTTTTTCATCGCTTGGCAGAGGTTGAACATCATGATCAGCCGCTGGTCACCAAGATTACGCAACATCCATCGCGACAAAAGCGATTGCATGCAGGGTATCAACAAAGCTCACCAGACTTACAGAATGCGGTAGCCTGGCTCGTAGCCAATAATTATCAGCTGGCGGGTGCGGTATTTCAGCAACTGACAGTTGCAGAGCGCATTCAGGTGTTAGAGATACTCTTTGATTATATCGAATTTCTTAAAGTTGAAGCTGATACCCCAGAGCTGACGAAAATCAAAAATCAGTTACTGCAGGCCAGATTGCAATTGCCGGCAGCCAAACCAACATCCTTAACGCTTAATGATAATGCACCGCACCGCAACACCTACCCATCTTTAATACAAGTTGCTATTACCGATACTGAAAATAGCGTTGCTTACGATCTGAGGTTTCGGGCGACTTACTATGATTTACTCACCGCCAACCGCGATCCGGGGGTATTTTCGGCACTGGCGATGTTCGATGTGCAAGTGCGACTGCAACAAGGGCGCTTGGCACTGCAGCGTTTTGAGTTATTAAATATTGAAAATATGAACTTGTCACATACGGGATTAGTCGGCGACGGTGGTTTGGCGTGGAAAATCAATCTTGGATATCTGCCCGAAGATCTGGTTTGCGCCGATTGCCAGCAACTTCAGCTGACCGCCGGTGCAGGTAAAGCGGTACCTCTGAGCAGTGGCATTCTCTATCTGATGCAAGACGCCCGGCTGCATCAAGACAAATTCCAAACGGGTTGGCTTTCAGCTGATAGCAGGCTTGGCACTGTGTTTGATGTGCAGCCATACTGGCGGCTGCAGGCAGAAATTGGCTATCGTAGTTATCTTAATGCAGAGCGCGATAACTTTTTTTGGTATCGACTTCAGCAGCGTTTTGGTACCAGCCAGCGCTGGGATCTGCGCTTAGGCATTGTCCGGCAGCGTGCCACAGAAGTGAGCCTTGCTTTTAGTTACTATTTTTGAGCTCGGCATCGGAGTTGTATGCCAGCAGAGCTGTGTCTTTTTAAATTTTAGGTTAACCAGTCTTGTCTTTTTTTGCCGCTGATTCATAATCGAACCGAGTTTAATAAACTGCATGGATAGCTGGTCGCGCAGTGTTCGTCCTGCCATTCTGCGTAATTGAGGGAATAATGAAGAAATTAGTTCTGCCTTTGGTGTTGGTATCGTTAGCGGCATGCACGTCCGCAACCCGCGAAGTAGTGAACAAACCCGTCACCAGCCAGCCTGCCGTCAGCGCCACTTTGACCCAGCCGCAAGAAAAGAGCCTAAAACGCGTAGTCGCAATAGCTCGTTTCTCTGATGAAACTAAAAGAGGTAATGCGTTCTTAGTCGATAACAACGCTGATCGGCTAGGTAAACAAGCGTCAGATATTTTGGCTGCCCGTCTTACCGAAACCCAGAAATTTATAATGCTGGAGCGTGCTGATCTGGACAAAGTGCTGCGGGAGCAAAGCTTTAGCGGTGCTGAGGTTAAGAGTATCGGTTCAGACTATTTAATCGTAGGTTCGGTATCAGAATTCGGCCGCTCTACCAATAGCGAAGTCGGGGTATTTAGCCGCAACAAAATTCAAACTGCGACAGCGACCGTTAATGTGCGCCTGATCAACACCCGTACCGGACAGGTTGTATACTCTGAAGAGGCGACCGGTGAAGCCAGAGTTGAGGCGAATACCGTGTTAGGCGTCGGTGAGCGCGCTGCTTATGATACGGCGATCAACGATCGTGCCCTGTCCGCTGCCATCTCTAAGTTGGTCAGTAATATTACCGAAAATTTATTGGATGCGCCCTGGCAAGCCTATCTGGTCAGTAAACAAGGCAATAATTTCCTGATGACCGGCGGTAAGTCGCAGGGGATCCAGCTAAACGATACCTTTGCGGTTGCAACGCAAGGAGAGCAAGTGCGTAACCCGCAAACCGGCTTATTTATTATCTTACCTGGCAACGATGTCGCAGTATTACGGGTAGTCGGTTTTGTGGGTGAGGGCGATAACGAATTATCTGTTTGTCAGTTGGTGTCCGGTTCGCTGGATGGTACAGATTTGCAGCAATTAGTCGTAAAAGAACAAGGGAAGGTTTGAGATGAAATATTTAGTCACAGCGTTATTTGCGCTGCTGCTGAGCGCCTGTAGCAGTCAGTTCCAAACGGTAACCCAAGTCGATGATATCGCCCATCTACAACTTGCAGGCAATTTCAGCGGTGCGACTTTAACTATCAACGAGCAGGCGCCAATTAATCTGGATACTGTTGCAACTTTTACTTTTAAGGATGAAAAAGTTGCTAAATTCCAACTCGCAACCGGCAGTCACAATGTGAAAGTTGAGCGTGCCGGCAAACTGCTGGTAAACCGCAAGATTTATGTTTCAAACGGCAATACTTTTGAGTTGAGAGTGCCATGAAAGCAATAAAAATAATAACGATCAGCGTTTTTGCTCTGATACTGACGGCCTGCGCAGCTAACAATAACAGCATCTATTATTGGGGCAGTTACTCGGCAACGGCCTATAAACTGAAATCTGAGCCCACAGCAGAAACCCGCGCCAAGCATAAAGCGGAATTACAAAATATTATTGCGCAGGCTGACGCGAAGAATAAGCGGATTCCACCTGGCATTTACGCCGAGCTGGCGATGCTGGAAGCTGAAGACAATAATGTCAGCGCCGCGTTGCAATATTTTGAACAAGAAAAGCAGTTATTTCCGGAGTCCAGCAAGATTATTGAGCTGATGCAAAGCTCGCTACGCAAGGAAGTGAAACAATGAAACAGCTGCTAAAACTCTTGTTGGCAAGCCAGATAGTATTGCTGGTGGGTTGCGTGTCACCCATGGTAACTAAGCAAGAAGCTTTCCCGAAGATGTACTCAGAGCCGCCACTGTCGATTCTGGTCGTCCCGGCGATCAACCATTCTACTGCTGCCGATGCGCCTGATTTGTACTCGACAACCATTGCACATCCGATTGCAGAAGCCGGTTACTATGTGATGCCATTGCCGTTAACTAATTTCCTGTTAAACCAGGAAGGGATCACCGATGGTGCCCAGTTGCGTGAAGTGGATGCGACAAAATTTAAGCAGTTGTTTGATGCCGATGCGGTATTGTTTGTCACCATTAATCAATGGGACACCAACTATTACGTCACCGGTGGCAATGTCACTGTAGGGGCAGAGTTTGACCTGGTGTCTACTAAAACGTCTGAAGTGCTTTGGAACTACCATAGTGTGATAGTACACAACACGTCCGGTAATAGCGGCAATCTGATTGCAGATATTATCTCAACGGCCATTACTACCGCATTAACCGACTATGTACCGATTGCCCGCATCGTGAATGCCACTGTGGTGGGAACTATGCCGGTGGGTAAATACCATAAGGCGCATGGTAAAGATGGAGCTATGCAAAGTGTGAATAAACACCAAAGTAGCCAAACAAAGGGTTAAAGCAGAAGCCCAAGTTGCTCGCCAGTGATAGAGGGTAGCGTTTTCTGATTTTTGCGCTACCCTGATAGTGACAATGATAACAAAGGTAATGCTATGAACTTTATCCTGTTTTTAATTATCGGTGCGGTCGCTGGCTGGTTAGCTGGCAATATTATGAAAGGCCGTGGCTTTGGTGTGCTGGGGAATATGGTGGTTGGGATCGTCGGCTCCTTCCTCGGCGGTATGCTATTTGGTGCCTTGGGTTTAAAAGCCTTTGGTTTGATAGGCTCGCTGATTACCGCAACAGTGGGTGCTGTGGTGTTGCTATATCTGATTAGTCTGATGAAAAAAGCCTAGAACAAATCCAGTGAACCGGGTTGCGGCTCAGGTTGTAACCCGGCATTAGTCTTCTGTTGTAATCTTGCCCGGCGCTGCGCCAGCAGTTTTAAAATACGCGCCCGCTCTGCTGCCGGCTTCAGATGCCAGTTAAAGCGTTCTTCGCGCGAGCGCAGGCAGCCCTTGCAATAACCGCGTTGATTGCTCTCACACACCCCAATGCAGGGGTTCGGTAGCTCAAATAACTCAAGTTGGTCCACGGCCGTGGCGACCTGCTGTTTTACACCTGTACAGATACTCTAGCGGCTCACTGCCGGCGACACAAATTTTAATTATTTTCAGCAAAAGTCATTTTTTCCGCAAAAAGCGGTTGACTCCGGACAGATAGACGTCTATTAATATAGCCAATCTGCTTTTTGATTAAAGCAACAACAATTAACCGTAAGAGTTAGTGAGTATTAAATGCGTTTAGCAGCCGTTCTGAACATCATTGTCCTCGTAATCGTGGTGATTATTAATCTCCGCGGGGGCGGTGTATTGGAACGATAGCGCACACTAAGTCGACTTCCAGCAAAACCCCCGCTCTGCAAGGACCGGGGGTTTTGTCGTTTCAGGGCTGGTTAAAATTGATTCGGGCAACAAGCAAAAAGGGCAACAGCAAATGAAAGGCGCAGAATTGGTATTAAAGGTATTACAGCAGCAGGGGGTAGACACCATCTTTGGTTACCCGGGCGGCGCTATTATGCCAATTTACGATGCGATTTATCACAGCACGGTTAAACACTATTTGTGCCGGCATGAACAGGGCGGCGCCTTTTCGGCTATCGGCTATGCCCGCGCTTCTGGCAAGGTTGGCGTCTGTTTAGCGACATCTGGCCCGGGCGCGACCAACCTGATTACCTCACTGGCTGATGCTCTGCTAGACTCGGTACCGCTGGTTGCCATTACCGGTCAGGTATCACAAGCGGTGATGGGGACCGATGCCTTTCAGGAAGTCGATGTTTTAGGCTTATCGTTGGGCGTAACCAAGCACAGCTTTATGGTCCGCGATGTCAATGAGCTGGCGCATACGTTACAGGAAGCTTTCCGACTGGCACAAAGTGGTCGCCCTGGCCCGGTATTAGTTGATATTCCTAAAGATATTCAACTGGCTGAGGTCAGTGAACCCGAATGGCCAACGCTGCCAACTGCCCGCTTAGCGACCTCACTGGCTAATGCGGCCAAAGCACGGCAGCTGATCGCACAGGCGAAGAAGCCGATTGCCTACATCGGCGGCGGTGTGCAGATGGCGGATGCGCTGCCACAGTTACAGGCTTTTCTGGCCGAAAGTGAGATGCCATCAGTCACGACGTTAAAAGGTATGGGCTCGGTGGCCCGGGCTAATCCGCACTATCTGGGCATGCTGGGGATGCATGGCACCCAGGCCGCCAATTTGGCGGTGCAGCAATCTGACTTACTGATCTGTCTGGGGGCCCGCTTTGATGACCGGGTGACCGGTAAGCTGGATAAGTTTGCGCCGCACGCCAAAGTGATTCATGTGGATATCGATCCGGCAGAAATTAATAAGGTGCGCTTTGCCGACTGTGCCTTGCTGGGCGATATGAAGCAAATTCTGCCGGCGATCAGTACCGCCACCCAATGCGCTGACTGGCTGGCGCATTGTCAGCAATTAAAGCAGCAATATGGTTGGCGCTATGATCATCCTGGTGAACGAATTTTTGCTCCGCTTATGCTGAAACAACTGAGTGAACGGATGCCGGATAACAGCGTGGTGTGCTGCGATGTGGGCCAGCATCAGATGTGGGTGGCGCAGCATATGCGTTTTAATAGCCCGCGCAATCATTTATCCAGTGGCGGCTTAGGCACCATGGGCTTTGGTTTACCGGCGGCAATTGGTGCCAAGCTGGCACGGCCACAAGATACCGTGATCGCCGTCAGTGGCGATGGCTCCTTTATGATGAACGTGCAGGAGCTGGGCACCATCAAGCGCTTCCGGCTGCCGGTGAAAATCGTCATTATCGATAACCAACGGCTGGGCATGGTGAAGCAGTGGCAGCAACTGTTCTTTAATGAACGCTATAGCGAAACCGATTTATCGGATAACCCGGATTTTGTGGCGCTGGCAGCGGCCTTCGCCATTCCCGGCCATACCATTACCCGCAAAGATGAAGTGGCAAGCGCGCTGGAAGCGATGTTTAGCTGGCCGGGGCCTTATTTATTACATGTACGGATCGATGAAAAAGACAACGTCTGGCCTTTAGTACCGCCAGGTGCCGCGAACGAAGATATGCTGACGGAGACGAACTAATGCAACATACCCTGAATATCACCACCCGTAATGAAGCCAGCGTGGTAGAGCGTTTACTGCAGGTAACCCGCTATCGTGGTTATCAATTGGCGGGTCTGGCGATGACCCCGCTAACTGACCGGGCCGGTTTACAAATTACCCTGACAGTGCAAAGTGAGAAACCCATTACGCTACTGACCAGTCAGCTGGTGAAGTTATATGACGTACAGCAGCTGGAATTGGCTTCGGCTGATGTTGCTGTGCTGCGTGCCTAATCGTGCTTAATTGACTTACGCTTTTTACAGGATAACAAGATGCCAAAACTCAGATCCGCTACCGTCACCGAAGGCCGTAATATGGCGGGCGCCCGTGCCTTATGGCGGGCCACCGGTGTAAAAGATACCGACTTCGGCAAGCCGATAGTGGCGGTGGTTAACTCCTTTGTCGAATTTGTACCCGGCCATGTGCATTTGCGCGATCTCGGTAAGCTGGTCGCCGCCAGCATTGTCGAAGCCGGCGGTATCGCGAAAGAATTTAATACCATAGCGGTTGATGATGGCATTGCCATGGGGCATGGCGGTATGTTGTACAGCCTGCCGTCACGGGAGCTGATCGCTGACTCGGTAGAATATATGGTCAACGCCCACTGTGCCGATGCCATGGTCTGTATCTCGAACTGTGACAAGATCACCCCGGGTATGCTGATGGCCGCGCTGCGGTTAAATATTCCGGTGATCTTTGTTTCCGGCGGGCCGATGGAAGCTGGTAAAACCAAACTCTCGGATCAAATTATCAAGCTGGATCTGGTTGATGCCATGGTATCGGCGGCCGATCCCAAGGTCAGCGATGCCCAAAGCGAGCAAATTGAAAAAAGTGCCTGCCCAACCTGCGGCAGCTGCTCGGGGATGTTTACCGCCAACTCGATGAACTGTCTGGTGGAAGCGCTGGGCCTTGCGCAGCCGGGCAATGGCTCTTTACTGGCAACCCATGCCGATCGCAAAGAGTTGTTTGTACAAGCCGGTTTCCGGATTATGGAGCTGTGTAAGCGTTGGTACCAAGACGATGATGTTACGGCTCTACCGCGCAGCATTGCCAATAAGGTTGCCTTTGAAAACGCCATGATGCTGGATATCGCGATGGGTGGTTCAACCAATACGGTGTTGCATTTACTGGCTGCCGCTATTGAAGCTGAAGTGGACTTTACCATGGCCGATATCGATCGCTTATCGCGTATTGTGCCGCACCTGAGTAAGGTGGCGCCTTCTACCCAGAAATATCATATGGAAGATGTGCATCGTGCCGGTGGCGTGATTGCTATCCTGGCGGAGCTGAACCGCGCCGGTTTGCTAAACCCCAATACGCCGCATGTTGCCGGTAGCTCACTGGCTGAGGTGTTGGCGAAGTGGGATATTAAAACCACTACTGATCAGCAGGTAAAACAGTTTTACCTGGCCGGTCCGGCCGGGATCCGCACTACTCAGGCGTTTTCGCAAAATTGCCGTTACCCGTCATTAGATGATGATCGGGCCGGAGGCTGTATCCGTGATAAGGCGCATGCTTATTCACAGGATGGGGGCTTAGCCGTACTGTTTGGTAATTTGGCTCCGAATGGCTGTATTGTTAAAACGGCAGGTGTTGACGAAGAGTGTTTGGTTTTTAATGGCCGTGCCCGTGTTTTTGAAAGTCAGGATGACGCTGTTGCCGCCATTCTGGGCGGCAAGGTCGTGGCCGGTGATGCCGTCATTATCCGCTACGAGGGGCCCAAAGGTGGCCCGGGGATGCAGGAAATGTTGTATCCAACCAGTTATTTAAAATCAATGGGGCTGGGCAAAGCCTGTGCGCTGATCACTGACGGTCGTTTCTCGGGTGGTACCTCAGGCTTATCGATTGGTCATGTGTCACCGGAAGCCGCCAGCGGCGGCGCTATCGCGCTGGTCGAAGAGGGTGATCGGATAGAGATTGATATTCCCAACCGCAAAATTGCCATTGCTGTCAGTGACGAAGTATTAGCCAGTCGCCGCGCCGCGATGCAAGCCAAGGGCAGTAAAGCCTGGAAACCGGAAAACCGCCAGCGTGTGGTCAGCGCCGCGTTAAAGGCTTATGCGTTATTAGCCAGCAGTGCCGACCAAGGTGCGGTACGCGATCTGTCAAAACTGGAGCAGTAATGGATAATCTGGCACGGGCAGCAACCGACAGCAGCGATGCTGAGGTGATGCAGCACTATCTGCGGGAAATTCTGTTGTCGCCGGTGTATCAGGCGGCGGTAGAAACGCCGCTGGATGACATGCATAAGTTAAGCGCCCGCCTTGGGCAGCAGGTGCTGTTAAAGCGGGAAGATAAGCAGCCGGTTTATTCCTTTAAACTGCGCGGCGCCTTCCATAAACTGCATAAAGTGCAGCAACAGCAGCCTGATGCCAAAGTGATTTGCGCGTCGGCCGGTAACCATGCCCAGGGTGTGGCGCTGTCCGCCGCGAAATTAGGTCTGGACGCAACCATAGTGATGCCGATCACTACGCCGGAAATTAAAGTAGCCGCAGTGCGGGCCTTAGGTGGCAAGGTGGTGCTACATGGTACCGCCTTTGATGAAGCCAACAGCTTTGCGATGCAAAAAGCGCAAACCGAAGGCGCCATCTATATTCCGCCCTTTGACGATGCTGATGTGATTGCTGGCCAGGGCACCGTGGCCAAGGAGCTGCTAAGCCAGCATAACCGCCTGGATGCCGTCTTTATTCCGGTGGGTGGTGGTGGCCTGATGGCGGGGATGGCGGTCTATATCAAAGCCATTCAGCCTCATGTCAAAGTCATTGGTGTAGAGCCGGAAGATGCCGCCTGCTTAAAGGCTGCGCTGGCAGCGGGTGAGCCGGTGACCTTGCCGCGGGTGGGATTATTTGCCGATGGGGTGGCAGTAAAGCGGATTGGCAGCGAAAACTTTAATCTGGCCAAACGGTTTTGCGATGAGGTGGTCACGGTAAGCAGCGATGAAATCTGTGCTGCCATCAAAGATATCTTTGATGATTTACGGGCCGTGGCCGAGCCGGCCGGTGCTTTGGCCCTTGCTGGGCTCAAGAAATATAGTCAGCTGTTAAGAAACAGCACCTTACCGCGGCCGCAGCATTATGCCGCTGTGCTTAGTGGCGCCAATCTTAACTTTGATACGCTGCGCTATGTCTCCGAGCGCTGTGAGCTGGGCGAGAAAAAAGAAGCGGTGTTTGCGGTAACCATCCCGGAGGAAAAAGGCAGTTTCCGCCGTTTTTGCCAAACCTTGGGTGGCCGCGCCATTACCGAATTTAACTACCGTTATGCCAGCGAGCATAAAGCGCAGATCTTTGTCGGCATTAAATTGCGCCATGGTGAAACGGAGCTGAATACGGTGAAAAAGGCACTGACCGAGGCCGGTTATCAGTATCTGGATCTGTCGGACGATGAACTGGCCAAGCTGCATGTAAGGCATATGGTCGGTGGTATGCCGCCACGGCAGTTGCAGGAGCAGGTGTATCAGTTTAACTTCCCGGAATATCCTGGGGCACTGATGAATTTCCTGAATACGCTGGGTGAACACTGGAATATTACGTTGTTTCACTACCGCAACCATGGTGCCGCTACCGGCGACGTACTGGCCGGGTTTGAAGTGGCAGAGCACAGTGCTATCGCCGGCTATCTGGATAATCTCGGTTATGAATATCGGCTGGTGACGGATAATAGTAGCTATCAGGCGTTTTTAACCGCTGCTCAGCCCTAGATCCCTTTAGCACAGCAGAGCGCTGTATATAAATTGAACTTATCACTATTGTGTTAACCTAAGCGTGCAGTTAGACTGCGCGCGTTTTTATACAGGAGAGCAATAATGAGTAAGCAAGCGGCAACCGAGCATGGCCGCGGGGAAATTCGCGACAATGCACTAAAAGCCTTAGTGACCAGTAAGCTGTTTCAACCCCGGGTGGTAAAAGCGAAAAAGGGCAAAGGCTCCTACAACAGAAAAGGGCGTAACTCGAAAGATTACGCCCTTGTTGTTTCTGCGGCCTTAGCTTGCAAGAAAGTATCTAACCAACTCTGGATAGGTTGAGCCTGCTGCGTACCGATCAGTAAGCTGGCGCCATTTTTTAACCTGATTTGTAGCCCTTGATTGCCTGCAACGTTATAACAGCGGTTATGTTTTGAACCGCGGATCCCCCAGCCGCCGTAATCACCTAAGGGCCGGTAGGTTACGACATCGCAGCTTTGTATTTCATGCCACTGATGTTGACGCCAGCGCCAGAAAAAAGGCGTAAATCTTACTGCCAGACCATCTTGCTCAAGCCGCAGCTGTAAACTGGAAAAGTGCAATACCGCAACCAAGGACAGTAGCAGCAGAGATAACATCAGTAGTAGTAGATCCGGTGCCGGTTTATCGCCAAAGGGTTGCTGCAAAAAAAATTGTTGCCAACAGCCATAGGCGAAGAGCACTGTGATAGCCAGACATATCCAGTAGCCCCAGGTATAACGAAAACTCTGCTGTTCCTGATAGGATTGCGCTGGCATAACTGCCCCTGAAAAAGTCATATGTTAAAATGCGTTCAAAAATTACCATAAAGGTTAAATTATGACTTGGCAAATATTAGTCGCTTCAGCCAATCCGGCCAAGATCAGGGCGGTTGAGCAGTGTTTTCAGGTGAATTTCCCTGAGCAAGCAATTGCGGTGCTCGGTATTAGCGTGCCGTCCGGTGTTGCTGAGCAGCCGCTGAGTAGCGAAGAAACTTATGCCGGAGCGAAAAACCGCCTAATGGCGTTAAAGCAGCAGGGCGCAGCCGATTTTTATGTGGCCATAGAGGCCGGTTTGGATGGTGAGATGACCTTTGCCTGGATGCTAATTGAACATCAGGGCAAGCTCGGTAAGGCGCGTTCGGCCAGTTTAATGTTACCCAAGGCGGCGCTGCAGGCGCTGGAACAGGGCCAGGAGCTGGGCGATGTGATGGACGAGCTATTTGGCACCCAGAATATTAAACAGGCTGGTGGCGCTATAGGTTTATTAACCCAGAACCGGTTAAGTCGCAGTGGTGTTTATCAGCAGGCGTTGACGCTGGCATTAATCCCATTTTTAAATCCGGACTGGTTTTAAAAAACGAGGCTGTGACAGTGCCAAATGAAGCTGGCATCTGTCCGTCTGGGGGTTTTTCCCCAGTAAAGTAAGGGGTAAGCCTGATAGATCTGAAAAGTGCTTGGGGGCAAAGTGCAGTCAAGGTTGTGCACCAGACACAACATAGACTCAACCAGGAGAACCCTATGCTCTACCGTAAACTTACTAATACCTTACTTACTGTGGCCCTTGCCGGTTTTTCATTGTCCAGTGCCGCTCAGGCGGTAATCGGCTCACAGCTCACAGAGAAATTGCAAACACTACCAGCTGCTGAACAGCTGATGGTTGTTGTGACATTCGACCAGCTGGACCCGCTTAGCACCGATCAGGTACAGCGATTGATGGATCTGGGCATTACCCAAGGTGTGCAATTTAAGTCTCTGCCGATGATTGGTGTGCTGGTGAATGCTGCACAAATCAACCAAATCAGTACGATGCCTGATGTCCGCTCAGTGTTTTTAAACCGGCAATTACAATATTTTAATGCCGAAGCGCGTGAGCTTACTGGCGTCGAGCGTGTACAATCGCAAGCTTATCGTGATCGTAATGGCCTGACCTATACCGGTAAAGGTGTAACGGTATTGGTACATGACTCGGGTATCGACGCTACTTTAGATGATTTGGCTTATGGCACTAAAGTCGTGCAAAACGCGCAAGCCTTAACGCATGCTCAGGCCTTACGCTTAACCGGCGTGTCTGGCACCTGGATTGAAAATCAGCTTAATACCGACCTCAACTCTGGGCATGGTACCCATGTTGCGGGGACTGTTGCTGGCTTTGGTAGCCACTCTGATGGTAAATATAAAGGGGCGGCAGTGCATGCGGATCTGGTTGGCTATGGCTCGGGTGGCGGTATTGCTATTCTGGATGCACTAGGTGGTTTTGACTACGCCATCACCCGCATGTTTGATTTTAGAAGCCCAATCCGAGTGATCACCAACTCTTGGGGAAGCAGCGGTAAATTTGAGCCGGATAATCCAATTAATGTGGCCTCTTACAAAGCCTACAAACTGGGCATTTTAACCGTATTTGCAGCAGGGAACTCGGGGCCAGGTGAAGATACGCATAACCCTTATGCGCAAATTCCCTGGGGGATTTCGGTGGGCGCTGGTACCAAGAGTGGTGACTTAATTGGCTTCTCCTCGCGCGGTTCACGCTTTGAAACGGGTGATTTCACCATGCCGGATGGCTCTGCCTGGACCTACCGCAATGAAGTGACAGTGGTAGCCCCTGGGGTTGATATTATATCCAGCCGTGCTAAAACCAATCTGGCCGCCAATGGTGGTGCTGCCGATGTTGGCGTTATAGAATCAGAATACTTACCCTTTTACACCATGATCTCAGGTACCTCGATGGCAACTCCGCATGTTTCCGGAATTATCGCCATGATGTTAGAGGCAAATCCAAACCTGCAACCACTGGACGTGAAACGGATCTTGCAGGAAACCGCAACCAATATGCCGGGTTATGAGGCGTTTGAAGTTGGCGCCGGTTATGTTAATGCGCATGCTGCTATAGCTGCAGCACTTGGTGAAAAAGAGGGTTACCGTGCTACGGTGAATAGTATCAATACCTTTAATGCTAATGCATTAATTCGTCCGGCCGGTGATGAGTTACCCTTTGAACTATTCTTCTCGCCAATCGGCGAAACAGAAGAGTTTAGTTTTGAGGTCGCAGAAGGGGTAACCCGGATCCTGGCATCGGCTAGGCCTTTGGCTAATACCGTAAAACTGAAATTGACCAGCCCGACTGGAGAAGTTTACTTTGGTAGTTTGTCGACGCCGGTGCTAAGCAATGTGACTAAGGTATCCGCGCCGGCAGTGCCAGGTACCTGGAAACTGTCCATCTTTGGCTTAACCTCTCTTGCTGGAGTCACACCTGATCCACTGGGTGTAACCAACGGGCCAGGTGCGCCAGAATTTGTATCCGGCGCCATCAGCTTTTTAGCCTCCGATGGCTACACGGGTTTAAATGATATTCAGGGACACCCAGCGGAAAATGCCATCCAATATGCCGTCAGTGAGCGCTTACTGGATAGCTTTAATAGCAAGGTATTCAGACCCGATCACGCGTTAAAACGCGGCGATTTGGCGAAGTATCTGGTGATGGGAGCTGCTGTCCGGCAATACCGGCCGCATTTAAATGAGCCAGTGGTTAACACCAGCGATAAGATTGCCGATGCGATCAGACCTTTCGTGGACGCAGTTTTAGCAACAGGTGGCGCCCTTAAAGATCGCCAGCAACAGCAAAGCGCGGTGTTACCATTGCAAAATGGTAAGTTTAATGATGCCGGCTCGGTAACTCGCGATGTGTTGGCTTATGCCATGGTACAGTCACTTGGCTTGGAACAACAAGCGAGAAGCTTTACCGGCAACCTGACGGTTGACTATCGCGGTCAGCGAGTACCTGTCAGAGACAGCGCTCAGATCCCAGCAGCTATGCGTGGTCATGTGCAACTGGCGTTGGAACTGAGTTTGATGAACGTTCGCTTTGCTGTTGAACAAGGCCCCTTTGATCTGGAGCCAAAACTGGCAGCTTACTTTGAACCTAACCGAGAGGTGAAGCGTGCTGAGTATGCGGTATCAGCCGGTGCGTTATCAGATTACTATCTATAAATCACACTAGTGTAATTTAACATTTACACAAAACAGGCAACTTGGGTTGCTTGTTTTTGTTTTGTACGGCTAAAAAGTACGGGCTACTGCGACAAGTAGGGGTTATCCCCTATTCTATTCTCGAAATCATTACTGCAGTATGTTGTTTGTTAATTGACCAATGCTATGATGCTTGGCTAGCCGAATTCAGGATGGAGTGATTATGTTAAGAACGATGTTGATGGGCGCCGCCCTGTTGTTGACCAGTCTGACGCTTAACGCTTCGACATTCCCAGTGCATATCAGCGGAAACACTGCCGAGACCACCATTACCCTTCCCGGTGGCTTCGAAGTGGATGTTACCCTGAAATTTGAAAATGTAATGGGGTTAAGTGCGAAAAACCTGAATATCAGCGGCTATCTGGCCGATCCTCTGTCGCTGGATGTGAAAAGCCGTTTACCTGATAGCTTAATAAAGCAGCAGGCCGCATTCCCTTTAGTTGTGCGTATTGACCCGCTGGCGAACAGTGGCTTTAGTTTTTCGGGCCCTATTACCATTGAGTTGCATACCCACAATCTGCAATACAGTGTGAATACGCCATTACGTCTGTATAAATCCCATGCAGGTGGTGCTTTTGAAGATATCACCATAGCCACTGGCGCAGGCAGTATTCGGGCCAGAGGCCAAATGGGTAATTTATCAGACTTTATTATTGTTGCGGATTTACGCCCGGTGACTCAGGTTGTGCAGCAAAAAGCACAAAAACTGGAAGCCATGCTGGATCAGTTTGCCAGTCAGATTGCGCCCGAGTTACTGGTTGCTTTGCAACGCAGCATTGACTCAGTGAGAACTGATGTCGTGGCGGGGCGTTATAAAGCCGCTTTAGCTGAGTTAAAACAAACGCAGCTGTTAATCAGTAATGCCGGTGCCGGCGAGTTACCGGATGTGTGGCGCTCTGCCCGTGATATCGATAATGTGGCGGGTATGCTGGCTGCAGCGTCGGAAACCCTGGCCTATTCATTACGTTTGGCGCTGTAATAAGCTATGCAGGCCCAACTGACCGTGATAACACCACAGCGCGCCGCCGACCAATTTGTGTTGGCGGGGCAAACGGCCTACACCATAGGGCGTGCTGCAGATAATGATATCGTGATCGCGGAACCCTCGGTATCCAGACAGCATGCGCAATTGCGCTGTACTGAACACCTGTGGATGCTGACTGATCTAAACAGCGTTAATGGGCTGCGTACTAATGGTTTACAGCAGCAAAGCTGCCTGTTGGAAGATGGTAGCGTGGTGCTGGTGGGCAACGTGCCGGTACTGTTTCAGACTTTGGCAGAGCAGCAATTGCAACAACAGCGCCAGTTAGAACAATGGCGTCGGCAGCAATTGCAAATGATAAAGCAGCAGGCTGATACGGCCTTGGTTACCGAAGTGAATCAGCTGCTAAGCGATGCCTTAACACTTTGCCAGATGGAACGCGCTGCGGTGTTGCTCGGTGAAGACGTGTTATCCTTGCGCCTAGTGTGTACCGCCGGAGTCAGTAACAGCCACCTGGCCCAGCCAGGGTTTTTTGGCAGTTTAGGCGCAGTGCAAAGTGCGTTAAGCGGAGCCACTATTATCGCCAACGATATTTCACAGCATCAGGCTTTGTCGCAGCGCACCAGCGTAAAATTAAAGCGCTTATCGGCAATTGCCTGTTTTCCGTTGCGGCTCCAGCAGCAGGTGGTGGGCGTGTTTTATATTGATAGCCAGCAGCCGAGTAAGTTTTTGTCACAATTAGACGTGGAGCTGTTACAGGCATTAGTAAATAATGTTGGTTTATGTGTGTTAAGCCAACAACTGGAACAGTCTCTGCAAAAAATCACCGTAAATAGTCGGCAAGCCACCTAAAAAGCATTAGTATTGAGCTCAGAGGCCTGAGTTTTAAAGAGGCAAGCTGTTGAGCAGTGCTGATGACGTAACCCAAGTTCTATCTGCGATAAGTGGCCACTCGCCCGGTACTGTGCTGGCCGAGCGCTTTCGCTTGGTCAAATTGTTGGGCAATGGCAGTTATGGCAGCGTCTTTCTGGCCGACGACATGTACCTGCACTGCCAGGTTGCGCTAAAAATTTTACGTGCCGATTTGTTACAGACACCAGACGCCACCGACAAGGTGCGCCAGGAAATTCTGGTAGCCCGTACCATTTCCCACCCCAATGTTATTCGGGTACATGATTTTTATCTGTCTGCGGAGCATGCCTTTTTTACCATGGATTATATCGATGGTTGCACAATGGCGTCGCTGCAACTTGATAACTTAGAAACTAGTACTGAGATAGTGACGCAGCTGGGTATCCAACTGATTGCCGCAACAGAGGCTGTTCATCAGCAGGGGATTTTGCATTGCGATATTTCCCCACACAATATTTTGGTGGCTGCGGATAATCGCTTGTATTTAACCGATCTGGGCTTAGCCAGTGCCATGCAAGATGTGACGCATCAGAGTTGTACACCCGCATATAGTGCACCTGAGGTTCTTCAAACCGCGGCTCACAGCCAGGCATCGGATTATTATGCTGTAGCCAGCACCCTCTACCAGTTGATTACTGGCACTTTACCCTTTGCACATACAAGCCTTGCCGAGCAATTAAGTGCTAAGCTGCGTCAACAACCGGATTTAACTGTTATTAAGCGGCAATTTCCGCAATGGCTAACGTTTTTCAGCGAAAATCTGGCGGCTTATCCGCAGCAAAGGTCGCGTGATGCCGCACGGTTAAAACAGCTTTGGTTACAAGCGCCGCAGCCGGTACGCAAGCGTATGCAAGGTTTGGGATTAATGCTGGGGGCGGGCTCGCTAGCGCTGCTATCCGCTTTATGGCTCTGGCAATTGCAGCGTGAGACGATGGACGGCAACACCCAAACACAAACCCTGACTTTGCCGCTAACGATGGCGGTGATGCCCGTTTATCCGGCTTTGGAAAATACTCAGCAGCGTGCTTTGATCGAGTTGGTGCAACAAGTACTGGGAGAGGCGCTGCGTTCCAGTAATGTCCGCATTATTCCGCTTCAACGGGTTGCGACCACTTTGGAGCATTTGGGTTTTACGCAACCCTTGACCGAGCGACAACTGCGTGACTTAGGGAATTTACTGGGGGCGGATGTACTGTTATCGCAGCAACTGACCTTGCTTGAACGTAAAGTTGATCTTGCCTTCACACTAACCGAACTCAGGCAGCCCTTACTACCTGTACTTTGGTCTCAACGGCGGACAGTAGAACAGGATAGTTTGTCGGCAGTGGTTAGCGCGGAAATGGACCAACTGTTGCAGGTGTTGAGGTCACATGAAGCGCCAGGTCTGGCGACGGCAACGCCGCTTCCGTCTGCGGCACAACCGCTATATCAGCAGGTGGTGCTGGCTCGTACTCAGCAAGATGAAGCGGCATTTTTGGCAGGGGTCAGCCGCTTGCAGCAAAGCTTTCCGCAGCTGGCGGTGGGTTACCTGATGGCGGCCGACTGGCACCAACAACGGCAAAACTGGTTGCAGGCGGAACAGGCTTATGCGCAGGCTGTAAAGTTTGCAGCAGCCAACAGCTATGACTATTTACTGGCCGCTGCCCGCTTAGCCGTGCTGCAAGAGCGTTACACCGAGGCTGATAACCACTATCAACGGCTATTAGCTGCCAAGCCCTTTGATACCAGTCTGACATTGGAATATGTGGAACTATTAAGCAGCCAAAGCCGTTACGCTTTAGCCAGTGAACAATTACAGCGCTTGGCAACCACCGATAAAACCAACCCGGAAATTTTCCTCCAGCTGGGAAAACTGGCAATTCGCATCGGGGATATTAATCGGGCCGTAGACGAATATTTGTTGCAGGCGCAGGTACTCTATACCCGCTTAAGAGACAAAGCAGGGCTGGCCGATACCCTAAATGCTTTGGGGGTGGCGATGCAGCGACAGGGGAAATTTGCTGAATCGGTCCCTCATTACCAGGAAGCACTGAGTTTATTCCAGCAAGTTGATTTGCTAAGCGGTATGGCCAAAGCCTCCTCAAATTTAGGTTTTGTATTGCTGGTTAGAGGGGATTATTCCCAGTCTCATGATGCACTGCGGCAAGCGATTCAATATTACCGGCAACTGCAAGATAACTATGGCCTTGCCGTTACAACAGATTACCTCGGGTTACTTGAAGAAGAGCTTGGGAACTATCGAAAGGCGCAAAACTTTTACAATGAAGCCTTTAGCATTCGAACTCGCTTGGATGATAGCTGGGAGCTAACCGATAGCCTGATTAATTTGGGCTATATTTATTTTGTGTTATCTGAGTTTGAGCAGTCGCAAGTGTATTTAAAACAAGCTGAACAAACGGCTGTCGTCAATAATGATGCGCTAAGCCTGATTAAAGTACGGCAAATCCTAGCGCAATTAAAAGTGCAGCAAGGCGAATGGGGCCAGGCTTTTCAGCTGTTTAAAATTTCCGGTGAGGATGCGGCAGCCATTGATCTTACGGAAGAGACCTTGATCGCAAAAGCGTTTCTGGCCAAATTGGCTGGATTGCATGGTAACTTTACCCAGGCAGAGCAGCAATTACTCAGCTTTATTGAGCAAGCGGAACAGCAGGCCAACCCCAGAGCAGCTGTTGAGTTTCGCTTATGGTTAGTCGAGTTGTATCAGCACAGTGCACAATACACCAAAGCCGCGCAACAGTTGGCACTACTAAAACAAGAGGAACGCTATCCCAGTAATAATGAGCAACGGCAAAGCCTGCGCTTGCTCAATATCTATCAGTTGATGGCGTCTGCTAACCTGAAGGCAGCAACAGAGCAGTTGCAGCAACTGCAACTGAATCTGCAACAACAGCCCTTGCCACGCTTGGATGTAAAAATGTTTCTTGTCACGCAGCAGTTAAACTTGCTGCAGGGCCAACCTATGACAGCACCTACAGCAGAACACGATGCGATTTTGCGCCACCACGTACCTGAACGTTTACTTTGGTTAGAGCTACAAGCACGGGTGGCTGCGGCATCAGGTGATCGTGAAAAGGTGACGCAGTTGTTGAATCAGGCGATACCGTTATTGCGGCGTGCAACCAGTTATTGGCGAAATTTTAGTTTTGAGTACTTACAACTTTGTCTAAATCAAGCGCGTTGCCAGGATCAAGCAATGAAAGTTTCAGATACGGCAGAGTTCAAACGCTTACTAAAAAACTTGCCTGATGAAGCCCAAGCGGCATTTATTGCGCGGGAAAATACGCCGCTAAGGTCTGCTGATGACCGATGACGACGCGCTGGCGCAACAGCTGGCAAAGTTGAGCTTACAACAACGACAACTACAATGGCAGTTGCAGCAAAATGCACAGCAAATGCAAAGCATTTTGCGGCGAGTATGGCAAATTAACGATAAAGCACAAAAGCGCATTGCCAATGACCTGCACGATGGTGTCGGTCAGTTGCTGACAGCTTTGGTGAATGAACTGAGTGTGGCGCCTGTTAGCGCCGGCCAGCAAAGGGCACTTGACTTGGCAAAGTTGGCGCTGCAGGATACCCGGCAGATTTCCCGATTGCTGCGGCCACCGGTTTTGGATGATTTAGGTTTGCCAGCAGCTCTGTCGTGGCTGGTACGGCAAATGTCAGCCAGTTGCCCTGAACTGCAAATCCAATTACAGCTGGATCAAACAATACAACTTGCTGAAGAGCTGCAGGTTATGGTATTTCGGGTCTGTCAGGAAGCCTTAACCAATATCGTTAAATATGCAAAGGCAACCTCTGCCAGTATTGAGTTGCGTATGCAACAAGACCACCTTACCCTGACAATAGTTGATAATGGCATGGGCTTTGAACTTAACGCCCAGTCACAGCAGGGGGTTGGTCTGTGCAGTATGCAAGATCGGGCGTACTCGTTTGGTGGTCGCTGTTTAATTGAATCTGCAGTCAATCAGGGCTGTAAAATCATACTGAGTTTACCAATGCAGGAGTTAAGATGATTACAGTGGTCGTGGCTGATGATCATGACATTGTACGACAAGGCTTAGTCAGCATTATTGAGCAAGCAGAGGATTGCGAGGTTATTGGTCAGGCATCAGATGGTGTTGAGGCTCTGGCATTGCTGGAAAAGCTGTCGCCCAGAGTACTGGTCGTTGATATTAGTATGCCCAGACTAAATGGTCTTGAAGTCGTTCGGCAGGCCAGTCAGCGCTTTAAATCTAGCCAGATCCTGGTGTTAACCATGCATGAAGAGGAAGAATATGTCGTGCATATGGTGCGGGCTGGTGCCAATGGCTATTTAGTGAAATCGACCGCCAGCCAGCACTTATTAAGTGCTATCCGTAATCTGGCGGCAGGTAAAACCTACTATGGGCAATTTGCCTCTCAGGTGTTAGCGGAGCAGTACCGCCGCCCGAACGAAAGCCTGGATGATCCTTATAAAAATCTGACAGATCGGGAGCGGGAAGTGTTTCATTTGGTTATAGCAGGTGCCTCTACCAAAGATATTGCCCGAACCTTAGATATCAGCGTGAAAACCGCTGAAAATCATCGTGGTAAAGTGCTGGAAAAACTGAATATGCACAATTCAGTTGAGCTGGTGCGTTATGCTGCGAAAAAAGGCTTGTTAGATTAGAAAGCCAAAGATAGGTAGAAAAGCCGCAGCTGCTAGGGGTTAGCCCCTATGGGTTTGCCTGAATGGCTGTGTAACTCTGACCAAGCTTGTTAATAGCAGTCCGAGGAACACATGAAAACAATCAAAACAACCTTTACTCTACTCTCACTCTCTTTGGCGCTGAGTCTGTCAGCAGGCAGCCTGAGTGCGAAAACCTTAGATCCACAATTATCCAATCTGCTGCAGCAGACTTCAGCGGATACGCTGCATCAGGTCATCATTACATTTGACCAGCAAGGCGCGCCAACATCATCACAGTTGGAGATGTTAAATAACCTGGGTGTCAGCGGAGTAAGCCTGCGCAACCTACCTATAGTTGGTGCCCTGGCTACAGCCGATCAGATTCAGCAAATTTATGCCCGTTCAGATGTACTGTCTGTCTGGCACAATGCTCCCTTAAAACTGGAAAATAATGCTTCTACGGCCATTACCGGTGTGCAACAGCTGCGCGCCGACCAAAGCCTGCGCAGCAGTGGTATTCCCTTTTCTGGTCGCGGTATTGGTGTCGTGGTGAATGACTCTGGCGTTGATGGTTCCCATGCCGATATTCGTTTCCCAAATCATGTGGTGCAGAACGTACTGGCACAAACCAATCTCAACAGTTTCTCGGGTGTGTTGCCTATCACCTACCGTGAAAATGTTGAAAACACCGATATTGCCGGGGGGCATGGCTCGCACGTGGCGGGTATCATCGGTGCCAACGGCGCCCAATCGTCTGGTAAGTATGCCGGCGTCGCACCCGGCGCAAAAATTATTGGCTACGGTTCTGGCGCGGGTTTATTTATTCTGGATACTCTGGGGGGTTTTGATTATGCCTTAACCAACCAATTTACGTATAACATCCGGGTGATCTCCAACTCTTTTGGCAGTACCGGAGATGTAGGTACGGACTTCAACCCAGATCATCCCACTAACGTTGCTACCAAAGCGTTAACTGATAATGGTGTTATCGTAGTGTTTTCAGCCGGTAACTCCGGTTCAGGTGAATCAACCATCACCGGTAACTTTAAAAAGGCACCTTGGGTAATTACTGTCGCCGCCGGTGATAAAACAGGCGCCCTGGCGAACTTTAGTTCACGGGGTACCAAAGGGAAAGGTGGCGAAGTGGTGATCAATGGTGAAAGCTTCGAATGGATCGATGAGCCAACCATTACCGCGCCCGGTGTTGATGTGATCTCGGTTAGAGCCTCTTTATCCAGCCTTAGTGCGTTGAGCCTAGCAGATGACAGTGAGCAAATTGAAGCACAACATCTACCCTATTACACCCTAAGCAGTGGTACTTCGATGTCTGCCCCTCATGTTTCTGGCGTTGTGGCTTTGATGTTAGAAGCCAACCCCAATCTAAACTGGCGTGAGGTAAAACAAATTTTACGTGATACCGCGACCAATATGTCTGGTCGCGAGTCGTGGGAAGTTGGTGCTGGCTATGTCAACGCGCATGCTGCGGTGCAGGCCGCCGTGGCGATGGATAAGCGCTTTGGCACCACGGTGAAGCAAAACAGACAGTTTAATTCTAAAGCATTAACCTCTATTGCTGAATCCAGAACCATCCCGGTACGTTTTTCGCCAGTGGGCGAACCAGAAGTACAAACCTTTGAAGTGGGCCCGGATATTTCGCTAATCAGTGTGAAGGCACGTGTAAGCTCTAACTCTGTCGCACTGGTATTAGAGGACCCTGCCGGTAATCGCTACGGTTCAGGTATTGCATTACCTGTATTGGGTGAGAATATCGGTTTATCCGCACCGGGTATGGCGGGAACTTGGAAGCTTTACGCGCGTGGTGTTGGGGGTGTCAGTGGTGTAGCTTTGGATCCATTAGGCGCGACCAATGGCTACGGCGTACCAGGAACCGTTAACGCGCAACTTAAACTGGTCCGCACCGAAGGCTTTACAGGCTTGGGTGATGTAATTGGTCATCCGGCGCAGGGCTTTATTGAATATGCGGTAGCAGAACAGCTGATGGATGGTTTTAGTTTCGGCTTTGACCCGGATGCTATCGTTACCAAAGCGCAATTAGCCGATGCTATGGTGCTGGCTGGTGCTGTACGGCAGAGTAACAGTGGCGATAAGCTGGTGTTCTCGGATACGCAATCTAATAATGCCGCAGCAGCAAACGCCGTAGCCCGAAAAGGTGCCGCGTTAAAAGATCTGGAGTTTAGCCAGCAGCCTGTCGTCAAGCCAGTTTCTGCTACCCAGTTTGGTGTTAACGCTAAAGTGACGCGGGCAGAATTAGCATACTCCTTAGTCCAAACTCTGGCTAAACAAGGCGACGCCGCCAATTTTAATCCGGCAGCCAATGTAAGGGTGTTTGCGTTTAATCAATGGATAGATGTTGCAGACAGTAACCTGATCAAACCAGAGTTAAAAGGCTATGTACAAAAGGCGCTGGATTTAGGCTTAATGACCGTCCGCTTTAGCCTTACGCAGGGGCCATTCGACGCCGAACCGGTAATTAGCGCGCACTTTGCCGCGAACGACCGGGTTAGCCGTGCCAGTATGGCAATGTCGTTAATGACATTACACCAACTGATGGCGCAATAAGTCTCCTGACCACCCAGCGTCGCCGCTTTGCCGGTAAGCGCTGGGTAACCTTGTTACACCGCTGTATGTAACCTTACTTCAACATTACCACGGGTGGCATTAGAATAAGGACATACCTTATGCGCAGCCGTGACCAGCTGTTCGGCAGTATCTTCGGCCAGCCCAGGCAGTGTCAAATATAAATCCACGTCCAAACCAAAGCCGCCCTCGATTTTACCAATGCCAACTTCAGCCCGAATAGCTGTATCGCCTGGCAAGCTTTGTTTCTGTTGTCCGGCAACAAATTTCAAGGCGCCAATAAAACAGGCGGCATAACCTGCGGCAAACAGTTGCTCAGGGTTAGTTGCATCGCCTTTACCGCCTAAAGCCTTAGGTGCAGCTAGTTTAGTTTGCAGTAAACCATCGTCTGACTTGGCTTCACCATCACGACCACCGGTTGCTGTTACGCTTGCTTTATACAGAATTTCCATGTTGATTGCCTCAGTTAGGTTGTTATTGACTACCTGGACATCTTAACCGCAGTTAATCTTGTGCGCAAGATTATTGTGTAGAATATTATTGCGCGGAAGTTGCCTGCTTCCGCTATAATGCGAATGCAGTTTGCCAGGCAAAGTGGAGACGATGTTGAAGATGGCCAAAACACTACCCTTACCGCAACAATTGTGTTTTGCACTTTATAGTGCGAACAATGCCATGATGCGGCTTTACCGGCCGCTACTACAGCCCTTTGATCTGACCTATCCGCAATATGTGGTGCTGCTGGCATTGTGGCAGCAGGATAACATCAGCCTGGGTCAGCTTGGTGCGGCGACGTTGTTTGACTCGGGTACCCTAACGCCTTTGGTAAAGAAGCTGGAACAAAAAGGCTGGCTGCAGCGGGTGAGTGATGCCAGTGACGAGCGGGTGAAAAAGGTGCTGTTAACCGCGGCAGGTCGGGCTTTAGAAACTGAGGTCGCAACTGTGATGCCGGCTTTACGTTGCCAGGTGGCACTACCGGAAAGCCAGTTGCTGGCACTACGTGAGCAGGCGCAGCAGTTGCTGCAACAGCTGCAGCAACTGGAGGCTTGTCGTTAGGGCTTTAGCTGTTCACATTAACCAGTAAGCGGCCCTGAATGTCTCCGGCCAGCAACGCCCGGGCTTGAGGTATGGCGTCTGCCAGGCTGATTTCCCGACTGAGTAAGGTAAAGTCGTCTGCGGTTAATAACCCGGCCAGTTGTGTCCAGGCCGCCAGTCGCGGTGCCATCGGTTGCATCACGCTGTCGATACCACAAAGTGTAATGCCGCGCAGAATAAAGGGTGCTACCGAGGCCGGGAAATCCATCCCCTGTGCCAGACCACAGGCAGCCACCACACCACCATAACGGCTCTGAGCACAGGCATTGGCCAGCGTGTGGCTGCCGACTGAGTCTACAACACCAGCCCATTGTTCTTTAGCCAGAGGTTTGCCCGGAGCGGACAGGCTATCACGACTGATAATCTCAGCAGCACCAAGTTGGCGCAGATAGTCTGCGGCACTGGCTTTGCCCGTCGCGGCTGTAACCTGAAAGCCCAGCCGCGCTAACAGCAATACTGCAAAGCTACCGACGCCGCCGGTGGCGCCAGTGACCAGTACCGGGCCGGCAGCCGGGGTTAACTGATGTTTTAACAAAGACTGTACGCACAGCATGGCAGTATAGCCGGCAGTTCCGATAATCATTGCTTGCCTGGCAGTCAGCGGTGCTGGTATTGGCTGTAACCAGGCGGCAGGCACAGCAGCACGCTGCGCCAGGCCACCCCAGTGCTTCTCGCCCACGCCCCAGCCGTTTAGCAGCACCTGATCACCGGTTTTAAACGCCGGATTCTGGCTACTCACCACAGTACCGGCCAAGTCGATGCCAGGCACCATCGGAAAGTCCCGCACCACCGGTGCTTTGCCGGTAATCGCTAGCGCGTCTTTATAATTTAACGTGGAATACGCAACGTCCACCACAACCTCAGCTGCCGGTAACTGGCTGGAGTCGAGTTGCTGTAAACTGGCGCGATAATCAGGCGTTTTATCGATCACTAAAGCGTTGAACATCAGATACCTCCGCAAAACTAGGTGATTAAGACTAGTCCAGACAAGGGCTTAGCGCTATGCGGCTTTGGTCGTATGCGCTATCACCGTTATATTTTGTTACATCTGTAAGGTTTTCATTAATAACTTCAGCTGCTTTAATCCATGAACACCCACATCTAATCAGGAGCTTATTTTGAAATATTCCGCCCTCTCGCTCGCCCTGCTAGTGGCGCTCGGCGTAGCTGGTTGCAGCAGCCAACAAGCAACAACCTTACCTGCAGGGGTAAAGTTAGTTGCAGTAAACCCGCAACAGGATGACCGCATTAGTCTGCCGTATAAAAAATATCAGCTGGAAAATGGCTTAACGGTCATTATCCATGAAGATGATTCTGATCCACTGGTGCATGTCGATGTTACCTATCATGTTGGCTCAGCACGCGAAGAGTTGGGCAAATCTGGTTTTGCGCATTTCTTTGAACATATGATGTTTCAGGGCTCGGACAACGTGGGCGCTGAGATGCACTTTAAGTATGTTACCGAAGCGGGTGGTACCCTGAATGGTACTACTAACAGTGATCGCACTAACTATTTCCAGACTGTGCCGGTCAATCAGCTGGAAAAAATGTTGTGGTTAGAATCGGATCGGATGGGTTACTTCCTCGATTCCGTCACCCAGGAAAAGTTTGATATCCAGCTCTCGACGGTGAAAAATGAGCGCGGGCAGCGCGTTGATAATCAGCCTTATGGCCGTTACTTTGAACAATTGCAAGGTGCGCTCTACCCCTATGGGCATCCGTATTCCTGGCCGGTGATTGGTCATATGGATGATTTAAACCGCGCCACTATGCCAGATTTAAAACAGTTCTTCCTGCGTTGGTATGGCCCGAATAATGCGACGCTGACTATCGGCGGCGCGGTTAAGGCCGAAGAAATCCTGCCGATGGTGCAGAAATATTTTGGCACTATTCCGGCCGGCCCGGCGGTAGAAAAAATGGCTAAAGCGCCGGCGAAACTGGATGCGGATCGCTATGTATCGATGGAAGATAATGTCCACCTACCGCTGATTAGTATGACTTTTCCAACGGTCTATGCCGGTCACCCGGACGAAGCACCACTGAATATTCTGGCGGATATTTTGGGCAACGGTAATAACTCATTGTTGTATCAGAGCCTGGTGCGTCCGCAAATTGCGGTTAATGCGTCAGCCGGTCACCGTTGTATGGAATTAGCCTGTACCTTTAGTTTGAGCGCCTTGCCTCATCCGGCTTCAGGTAAAAATCTGGCTGATATTGAACAATTATTAAGGCAAAACTTACAGCAAGTGGCTGAGCGTGGTGTTAAGCCCGAGGATTTGGCTCGGGCTAAAACACGGGTTGAAGCACGCAGTATCTTTGGCTTACAGAGCGTTGCCGGTAAAGTCAGTCAATTGGCCTATAACGAAATTTTCTTTGGTGAACCCGATCGGATAGCTTCGTTACTGGCCAGTTACGAAGCAGTTACAGCAGAAGATGTGATGCGGGTTTATCGGCAGTATGTGCAAAACAGCCCAGCGGTAATCAGTAGTGTGGTACCGCGTGGTAAAACTGAGCTGATTGCCGCCGCCGATAATTTTACTGCCCAGAAGTTTGATCCGGCTAATGCGACTACCGCTGAACCGCTACCAATGCGTTATGCCGCCCACACCTTTGATCGCAAAGTGGTGCCACAGGCCGGCGCTAACCCCGCCATTTTATTACCTGACACCTGGACTACGGTGTTGGACAATGGCATTCAGGTGCTGGGTTCGGTGAGTGATGAAACGCCAACGACGTCGATTCTGTTACGGATCCCGGCGGGTAGCTTCCACAACACAGTGGAGCAAGCCGGGTTGGCATCAATGATGGCGGCACTGTTAAACGAAAGCACCGAGAATTACAGCACGGAACAAATGAGTATGGCGTTGGAATTGCTCGGCAGTTCAGTGTCTTTCAGTGCCTCGGATAATGAGCTGAATGTGTTTATCAGCAGCTTAAGCCGCAACTTGCCACAAACCTTGCAACTGGTGCAGGAAAAACTGCTGCGCCCGGCTTTCAATGCTGAAGATTTTAATCGCATCAAACAACAGCGGTTACAATCTTTAGCTCAGGCGCAGAAGAATGCCAGCTATCTGGCTGAACGTGCAGTCAGCAAGTTGATGTTTGGCGACAGCATTGCCGGACAATCCAGTATGGGGTCTGCTGAAAGTTTGCAAGCGATGACACTGGAGCAGGTAAGCGCGTTTTATCAGACACATGTTAAACCGCAGGGTGCGCAGTTAGTTACGGTATCTGATTTGCCGCAGCCGCAGTTACAATCGCTGTTAGCTGACATGGCCCCGCAGTGGCAGGGGAAAGCACCGGAACTGGCGTTAGCTCTACCGGCACCGGCAATCCAACAGGGTGCGATCTATCTGGTACATAAAGATCAGTCGCCACAGTCAGAAATCCGCATTGTGCGCCGCGCTATGCCACGCGATCTGACCGGTGACTTCTATCGCGCCGGCCTGATGAACTTTACGCTGGGTGGTAACTTTAATAGCCGCATCAACCTGAACTTACGCGAAGACAAAGGCTATACCTATGGTGCGCGCAGCGGTTTTGGTGGTGATCAGCAAGTGGGTCTGTTTACTGCCAGTGCCGCAGTTCGCGCTGATGTGACGCGCGAGTCAATCGAGGAGTTCTTAAAGGAGCTGAACAACTACCAGCAAAATGGTATGACGGCAGCAGAGTTGAACTTTATGCGCAGTGCGGTCAATCAGTCAGAAGCGCTACGCTATGAAACGCCAAATGCCAAGCTGGGTTTTATGGCGCAGATGCTGGAGTTTAATGTCGGTCCGGAGTTTACCCGCGAGCGCAATCAAATTCTACAGCAGGCATCACTTGAGCAGCTAAATGCGTTAGCCAGCCAATATTTGTCGCCGTCTGAGATGGTGATCGTGGTAGTGGGTGAAGCGGATAAACTGAAGCCGGAGTTGGAAAAGTTGCAATTGCCAATTATTGAGCTAAAGCTGTAATTGCTTATCAAAGTGCGTAAAAACGCCGGCTTCAGTCCGGCGTTTTTTTATGCCTGCAACTTATAAAAAGCGTTGTACGTAAGAGCAACTGGCATGAATTTGCAGCCCACGGCTTTTTGCCCAGCTTAGGGCATGGCGCACCAGCTTTTCGGCCAGGCCCTTGCCGCGAAACTCCGGTGGCACATAGGTATGGCAAAAATCGATGTGTTCGCCGTTTAACTGGTAGTCGAGTAAGGCGCTGGCATTACCCTCGCTCAGAATAAAACGCTGGCCTGCGCTGTCATGTTGGATGTTTAACTCACTCATTATTCCTCCTCCAACCAGGGCGTCTCCGGTAACAAAGCAAGATGTTCGGCATACCGCTCTAGATTAAAGCTCTCCTGACGCTCAATCACTGCATACATTTCCGGTGCTAAGGCACATGCCATCAGCTCTAAAGCTTCGTCACGGCTGTGACCGGTCATCCGCAGTCGCATTAAGGTCGCTGTCACTTCTTTTGGGTAGTTATCGGCTAACTGGTTTTCCAGTACCTCAAAGAGTGTGTTTTGGTCTATCAAATCGTCATCTTGCATTCTGGGCACCATGCGTATGAAACAAAAAAAATAGCAGCACAGCCCTATCGCAGGCTGCTGCTTTCGCCTGTTGCTTAGGCTAAGCTAGCGCTCACTAAATAACAATCAATAATAAGTACTATGCAGCAATCGGGAATGGGGTGGCGCTACTGGGCGCAAAGTTTAGGGCCGGGCATTCTGATGGCGACGGCAGCGATTGGTGGCTCGCATCTGGTGGCCTCAACCCAGGCCGGTGCGCTCTTTGGTTGGCAGTTACTTTGGTTGATCTTACTGGTAAATATTCTGAAATATCCGTTTTTTCGTTTCGGTGTACAGTACACCCTGCAGCAGAACGAGAGTCTGGTAGAAGGCTACTGGCGTAAGGGGCGGGGATATTTTTATAGTTTTGTGCTGCTAAATGTATTGGCGGCGGTGGTGAACACGGCAGGGGTACTGATTCTGACCGCGGCACTACTGCAATATGCCCTGCCCTGGCAGTTATCACTTACCCTGCTGTGTTGGCTGATTCTGGCCAGTTGTTTGCTGATTTTACTGCTGGGGCATTATCGGGCGCTGGACCGGGTGTCGAAAGTGATTATGCTGTTGCTGACACTCACCACCTTAGTGGCGGCAGCAATAGCCTTTAATAATGGGCCTACCGCGCCGGCAGGTTTTCAGGGCCCCTCTCCCTGGCAATTGGCGATGTTGGGATTCTTGGTGGCACTGATGGGCTGGATGCCGGCACCGATTGAAATTTCGGCCATCAGTTCCCTCTGGCTAAAAGCCAAGCAGCGTCAGCTGCCGGTGAGTCAGCGGCAGGGACTATTCGACTTTAACCTCGGCTACTGGCTGACCACTTTTTTAGCACTGGTGTTTGTGACCTTGGGTGCGCTGGTGCAATACGGTAGCGATCAGCCAATAGCGCTGGCGGGTGCAGCCTTCGCTCAGCAACTGGTGGAAATGTATGGTCAAACTATCGGTAGTTGGGCCAAGCCATTGGTATCACTGATTGCGTTTTTATGTATGTTCGGTACCACCATTACGGTGTTAGACGGTTATGCCCGCACCTTACATGAGTCAGGACGTTTACTGGGCTGGTATCAGGCTGATAACCGCCGGATAGCGGCGTTATGGTTGTTATTGCAAGCGCTGGCAGGTATGGCGTTGATCTTGTTTTTCCGCTCTGCGTTATCGCCGATGCTCACTTTCGCCATGACGCTGGCGTTTTTAACCACTCCGGTCTTTGCCTGGTTAAATTTTAGTTTGTTGCGAGGTCAGCCTAACCAGCCACTGCCATTCTGGCTTAATACCCTAAGCTGGCTGGGTTTGGTCTATCTGTTTGGTTTTGCCCTGTTATATCTGGCCTGGTATCTATTTTGGCGCTAAGCCGCGCTCAAAAGCTAACGGCGACCTGAGTCGCCGTTAGCAGCTGTATCGAACGCGAATGAGGCTCAAAGTGCCAGTGTCTTTTCGCCGCGGGAGATACCAGAGACGCCGCTGCGCACTACTTCCAGGATCTGGGTACCGCTTAAGGCCTGAATAAAGGCATCCAGTTTGTCGCTGGTGCCCACCAGTTGTACGGTATAAGTAGTGGCAGAGACATCGACGATCTGGCCACGGAAGATATCGGCACTGCGTTTCACTTCATCCCTCTGCTCGCCGACCGCTTTCACCTTAACCAGCATCAGCTCGCGCTCGATATGGGCAGCCTCGCTCAAATCCGTCAGTTTTACCACTTCAATCAGTTTATGCAGTTGCTTGGTAATTTGCTCGATCACCTGATCATTGCCATGGGTCACCAGCGTTAAACGCGACAGCGTGGGATCTTCTGTCGGCGCCACGGTCAGAGAGTCGATATTATAGCCACGCTGGGCAAACAGGCCGACCAAACGCGCCAGGGCACCGGATTCGTTTTCCAGTAACACAGAAATAATATGCCGCATGCTTAAGTCCTCTCTGTCTTACTTAAAAACATCTCATTGACCGCACCGCCCGGAATCTGCATCGGATAAACGTGCTCCTTCGGATCGATATGGATATCCAGAAACACCAGCTGATCTTTGAGCTCGATAAAGGCGCGCTGCAGGGCCGGTTGCAGCTCTTCCGGTTTGGTAACCCGGATGCCAACATGGCCATAGGCTTCAGCCAGTTTGATAAAGTCAGGTAACGAGTCCATATAGGAGCTGGCGTAGCGGGACTCATAGTTCATATCCTGCCACTGCTTAACCATGCCCAGATAGCCATTATTCAGGTTAATAATCTTAACCCCCAAACCATATTGCTTGCAGGTCGACAGCTCCTGAATATTCATCTGAATTGAGCCTTCTCCGGTGACACAGACCACATCCGCCTGCGGGAAATTCAGCTTGACACCCATCGCTGCCGGCAAGCCAAAACCCATGGTGCCAAGGCCGCCGGAGTTGATCCAGCGGTTTGGTTTATTAAATTTGTAGTACTGGGCGGCAAACATCTGATGCTGGCCGACATCACTGCAGACAAAGGCTTCGCCTTTAGTGATCTTGCTGACCTGCTCTATCACATGCTGGGGCTTTAATAGTGCAGAGGTGGTGTCATAGCGGCCACCATGTACAGCGCGCCAGTCATTAATCTGCTGCCACCATTGCTCCAGCGCACTGCTATCCAGCTTTTTCTTTTTCTGCTTCACAGTCGCCAGTATTTCTTCCAGCACTGGCTGTACCAGGCCAACAATAGGGATATGGGCATTAATGGTTTTTGAGATACTGGCCGGGTCAATATCGATATGGATAATGGTGGCATCCGGGCAGAATTTTTTGGTGTTGTTAGTGACCCTGTCGTCAAAGCGGGCGCCGACCGCCAGGATCAGATCGGCATGGTGCATGGCCTGATTTGCCTCATAGCTGCCATGCATCCCCAGCATACCGATAAACTGCTTATCCTCACCCGGATAGGCACCCAGCCCCATTAGGGTATTGGTCACCGGCAGGTTCAGGTATTGCGCCAGTTCGGTCAGCTCGGCGGCAGCGCCACCCATAATCACACCGCCGCCCGAGTACAGCACCGGCTTCTTTGCTGCCAACAGGGCGCTAACCGCTTTTTTAATCTGGCCGCTATGGCCTTTTAGTTTTGGCTGATAAGAACGTAGCTTAATTTCGTCCGGATAATGATATGGAAACTTATTGCTCGGAATCGTCATATCTTTCGGGATATCCAGCACCACCGGGCCCGGCCGGCCGCTTTGCGCAATGTAAAACGCCTTCTTAATCAGGTACGGAATTTCCTCGGGGCGGCGCACCGACATATTGTGTTTCACAATAGGGCGGGAAATGCCCAGCATATCGGTTTCCTGGAACGCATCTTCACCAATCAGATGGCTCATCACCTGGCCGGTCAGCACCACCATCGGGATTGAGTCCATATAGGCAGTAGCGATACCGGTTACCGCATTAGTGGCACCCGGGCCGGAGGTAACCAGTACCACGCCGGCCTTACCGGTGGCACGGGCATAGGCATCGGCCATATGGGTCGCGGCCTGTTCGTGGCGCACCAGCACGTGTTTTACTTTATTTTGCTGAAATAACGCATCGTAGATATGCAATACAGCGCCACCGGGATAGCCATAGACGTATTCTACCCCTTCATCGGCCAGCGCACGGATCACCATTGCTGCGCCCGATAACATCTCGGCATGTTTGGATTGGCTTGTCATAGTCAGGTCTCATCATTTTACTGAGGTCAAAGCGCCTGTTTTTCGGGTACAGAACGCTGTTGGCAGCCTAAATGCTACCTTGTGCTACGTGGTTGGCTGAACGGTATTGGCGAACCTTACCGGCGCTTTAGTGGTTAGCTCTGAGGCTTTTATAGTGCGCCTGTTTAATTTACGGTAATGGCCGCGGAAAGTCGATGCCTTTTTCATGCTTTTAGACTTCTTTACTGCTTTGAAAAGCGGCACGTCGCCACCATAGTACAGGAAGTTAAAGCTAAGGAAGTGAAGTATGCAAAACCCTATTGTTGATGTCAGCCTGATGAATGCCCGCGAAGTGCTGGACCGTTCGTTACAGCAGCTGGTGATCTTCCAGTTCTGGTCGGCGCGCAGTGCGCTTTGTCAGCAGTTAAGTCCGGTATTGGAGAAAATTGTGCGCCAGTACCCACAGCAATTGTGTCTGGCCAAAGTAAATTGCGATCAGGAGCAGGACTTGGCGATGCAGTTTGGTGTGCAATCATTGCCTACCGTCATGCTGATTAAAGATGGCCGGCCGGTCGATGGTTTTGCCGGTGCTGAGACCGAGCAGCAAATTCTGACCCGGCTGGCGGCTTATCTGCCAAAACCGGAAGATGAGCTGATTGCCAAAGCGCAGCAATATTTGGCACAGCAGCAACTCGCAGAAGCTTATCCGCTGCTGGCCGAAGCGCTGACGCTGGCGCCAGAGCGGGTAGAAGTTAAACTCTGGTTGGCCGATACCGCTATTGGCCTTGGCCAGTTAACTCAGGCTGAAAAGCTGTTGGCCGAAGTGCGGCTGGCCGATCAGGACGCCTTATATAAAACCGTACTGGCCAAGCTGGAGTTGGCGCAGCAGGCCAGCAATACACCGGAGATCCAAGCACTGGAAGCCCGGCTAGCAGCAGCACCGGCAGATAACAGTTTAAAAGAGCAATTAGCTGTGCAGTACCAGGCCGTATTGCGCTCAGAAGAGGCATTAGCGTTGCTGCTGCAGATTCTGCAGCAGGATCTGAACTTTGGACAAAGCAAAAAGCTGTTTTTAGATATTCTGGCGGCTTTGCCTAAGGGCGATCCGCTGGCCAGCCAGTACCGGCGTAAACTCTATGCACTGCTGTACTAAGGCTGATTTTTGAGTGTCTTTGCCTGCAGTGGCGCTGAGCTGGGGAAGTTGTTTAGCCAGGTTGCCGCTGTGCTTAAGCGTTATCAGCGCTATTGGCAGTTACAGCCGATGGCGCGCTCGGCCTTACCCTTTGACGCTGCACTGAATAGCCTGCTGCAGAGCTTATCGCTTACTGAGCTGGCGGCACTGGAAGATAATCCTGAGCAGCAACAGCAGCTGTTTGGCGGCTTTTTCCCCGAACGCTTTGCGCTACCGGCGACCAGTCAGGCTGAGCCGGCAGAGGCCTTACCCGAGTGGCCATTTTGGCTCACCAATGGTATTGGCGGGCGTAAACTCTCGCAAATCCAGCATTTTTGTCAGCAGCTCGCCCCGTCGGAGCTGCCGCTGTTGGAATGGTGTGCCGGCAAAGGGCATTTGGGGCGATTGTTAGCGGCGCAGGGCCGGCAGGTGACCAGTATTGAATGGCAGGCCGAACTGTGCCGGCAGGGTGAGGCACTGGCAGCGCAATTTCAGTTGCCGCAGCGCTTTGTCTGTGCCGATGTGTTGACGCCGGCGGGACGGGCAGTGTTGTCGCCACAGCAACAGCTGGTCGCTTTACATGCCTGCGGTGATTTACATCTACAGTTAATCAAACATGCGGTTGCCGTCGGCACGCACGCCTTACAGCTGGCGCCTTGTTGTTATCATCTGATTGCCGCTGAACATTATCAGCCGTTATCGACGCTGGCGCAGCAGCATAATCTGCAGCTGAGCCGACAGGATCTGAAACTGGCGGTACAGGCTCAGGTTACCGGCGGTGAACGGGTCGCGCGGCTGCGGCAAACCGAAGTCAGCTGGCGTCTGGCGTATCAGTTATTGCGCACTGAACTGATGGCTGATGCCCGCTATCAGCCGCTGCCATCTTTACCTAAGCACTGGTTTAGCGGTGACTTTAATGCCTTTTTGGCCTATGCGGCGCAGTTGCAACAACTGCCATTACCGACGCTAATCGATGGTGAGGCTTTGTTAGCGAAAGCTGACGAGGCGTATTTACAGCTGCAGCGTATTGATGCGGTGCGGCATCTGTTTCGCCGACCATTAGAGTTGTATCTGGTGCTGGATCGGGCGCTATACCTGCAACAACAGGGTTATCAGGTACAGCTGTCGGTATTTTGTGCTTATCAGATCACGCCGCGAAATTTTTTAATCCGGGCCTGGCGTGATACGTCAGCTTTGGCTGACCGGTGTAGCCTGTAAGCTGCGTTGGTTCTGCTTCAGATAGCACTCAATTTGCTGGTCTTTACGCTGCCAGCGCTGGTTCAGCCACTGCTGGAAGTTATCGCGAAATGCCGGGTCATTAAAATAATCACCAATGACTGCGGCATCGACCGGCAGGATTTCGGCCTGGATCACCACCCGTTTTAACCGTCCCATTAGCATATCCAGCGCAATATGCTGGGTGTTATCCGGGTAAATCAGCGTGACGTCCAGGATGGCATTAAACTGCTCGCCCATACTGGCCAGCGTAAAGGCAATACCGCCGGCTTTAGGTGGCAGCAAATGGGTAAAAGGGCTGTTTTTAGCGCGCTGTTTTTCCGGCGTACAACGGCTGCCTTCTACAAAGTTGATGATGGTGGTTGGCGTATGCACAAACTTAGCACAGCTGTTACGGGTGGTTTCGATATCCTTGCCTTTAAGTTCAGGATGTTTGGCCAAAGTCGCGGCGCTATAGCGTTTCATATAGGGCATATCCAGCGCCCAGCAGCCGGTGCCAAGGAAAGGTACCCACTTTAATTCATCTTTTAAAAAGAATTTTGGCTCCGGGATCAGGTGATAAGCAAAGGTACTGACCACCGGAATATCAACCCAGCTCTTATGGTTGGCGATCAGCAAATACCAGCTGTCTTTATCCAACTGCTGCTGACCACTGATTTGCCAGTCGACATTATTAAACAGGTTAATTAAAAAGGTGTTCACCGCCGTCCAGCCCCGGTAGCAGCGCCGGCCAAGAGCGGCTATCAGCCGGTGCGCAGCTTTAAAAGGTAACAGCAGTTTCAGGATGCCAAGCGGGGTGACCACTATGCCCCAGAATGCCAGATTTAATGCAAACAAACTAAAGCTAATGGGTAACAGTAAAAATCCGGGTAAAAAGCTTAACATCGTTGACACACTCCGTTATTTGCCTGCGCCTGTCTCTAGCCTGGCCAGTTGCTGGTCTTTCTCTAACCACAACTGATTTAACCACTGCTGAAAGCGCTCACGATAAGCCTGATCGTGGTAGTCACCTATTAACTCTTTGGCAATAGGCAGTACCTTAATATTGACAGTTATAGCATGAACCTTGCCGGAAATATAATCCCAAAAGGTGGGAATGCCGCCGGGATAGTGAATGGTCACATCCAGCAATTTATGTAATTGTTCGCCCATGGCCCCCAGTACAAAGGCAGTACCGCCGGCCTTGGGTTTTAACAGATGTTGAAACGGCGACTGCTGGCGATCGTGCTTATCTTGGGTAAAGCGGGTGCCCTCGACAAAATTCATTATTGATACCGGCTTAAAGCGGAATTTAGCACAGGCTTTACGGGTGGTCTCGATATCTTTGCCTTTCAGCTCAGGGCGCTTTTGCAGCAATTTTTTGCTGTAGCGCTTCATAAAGGGGAAATCCAGCGCCCACCAGCAAAGCCCCATAAAGGGCACATACAGCAGTTCTTTTTTCAGAAAGAATTTAATAAAGGGGATCTTGCGGTTAAAAATATTCTGCAGAATTAAAATATCGGCCCAGGATTGATGGTTGGCGATAATCAAATACCAGTCTTTACGCGACAGTTTTTCCAGTCCTTCAACCCGCCACTTGATCGAGGTAAAAATACGGGTCGTCAGGTTATTAACACTGATCCAGGCTACCGCCATCGCATCCAGCAGATAGGTCATCCAGGCTTGCCAGCGTTGGATTGGCAGAAGTTTCAGAATCGCCAACAACATAATGGGTACAAACCAAAACAAAGTATTGACGACATACAGCAGAAAGGAAAGCGACCCCTTTATTGGGTGCGGTAACCAATTTAACATAAGGCACTTATCTCATTTTCAGGTGGCGAAACCACCGGCTAAATGGGGAGGTGTAAGTGGTTACACCTCCGATCAGTGCCTATTCTAGCTTAATCTTCGAAGTAGGTGTAACCATAAACGCCGGCTTTCAGTTCATCCAGCAGCTCATCTTTACGTTCGTCCTGCATGTCCAGTTTAGCCAGTTGCTTGGTGTAAGAGGCAATCAGCTTTTTGGCATCAAACTGCACGTAGCGCAGCACATCGGCTACCGTATCACCCTTGATAATATTGGTCAGCTTGTAACTGCCATCTTCGGTCAGTTCGACATGCACTGAATCGGTATCACCAAACAGGTTGTGCAGATCACCCAGAATTTCCTGATAGGCGCCGACCATAAACATACCGAGCAGATATTGCTGATCGTCTTTGTATTCCGGCAGCGGCAGGCTGGATTCGATACCATTGCCATCAGCATAGCTTTTCAGCATACCGTCTGAGTCACAGGTAATGTCCTGAATAATGGCGCGGTGATTCAGTGGCTCCGTCATCCGCTCCAGTGGCATCACCGGGAACAGCTGATCAATACCCCAGGCATCCGGCATGGACTGGAACAGCGAGAAGTTAACGAACAGCTTATCGGCCAGTTTTTCATTTAACTCATCGTGAATCGCGCGGTGTGAGCGGGCATTCAGATCCAGATTCGCCCGTACCTTATTAATGGTGGCGAAGTACAGCTGCTCTAACAGTGACCAGTCCTGTAAGGTCAGCAGGCCATGCACATACTGGGCATGGGCATCGGTAAAGTAGTGGACAGCATCATGGTAGGACTCGACGGCACTACGTGGCGTAACATTGTTGTAGGCGTCCCACATCCCTAAAATGACCGTCGGCGCGTCTTCGCTTGGCTCTGGCAGATTCACTAAACCAGGCGCCCGTTCGATATCAATAGCATCGGTTACCAGCACCGCATGGTGTGCGGTCATCGCCCGGCCTGACTCGGTAATAATATTCGGATGTGGTAAGTCGTACTCGTCACAAACTTCTTTTAAACCATTAACCACGTTACGGGCATATTCGTACATGGTGTAGTTCATCGAACAGGCAGAGCGCGATTTCGAACCTTCGTAATCGACACCTAAACCGCCGCCGACGTCTACTGTGGTAATAGGCACGCCGAGGGTCCGCAGTTCAGCATAGTGACGGGCACATTCGCGGATCGCATTGTGAATATCGCGGATATTGGCAATTTGCGAGCCGATATGGAAGTGCACCAGCTGCAGCAGGTCTAACTTGCCGGCATCACGCAGAATATCAATGGCTTGCAATACCTGAGTGGCGGTGAGGCCAAATTTGCCTTTTTCCCCACCGGTATTTTGCCATTTGCCTTTGCCGACCGAGTTTAAGCGAATACGAATACCAATACGCGGTGCCGCACCCAGATTATCGATTTCGCGCAGCAGGGTTTTTAGCTCTGACAGCTTTTCAACGACCACATAGACAGTATGGCCCATCATTTGGCCAATGGTCGCCAGACGCAGGAATTCGCTATCTTTATAACCGTTGCAGACGATTTGCAGCGGCTGCTCGGTTACACCGAGGATCGCCATCAGCTCCGGCTTACTACCGGCTTCCAGACCCACTTTACCGCTGTCGTGGCTAATCAGGCGTTTAACTACTGAGAATTGCTGGTTTACCTTGATTGGATAGACCGCGGTATAGTTACCCTGATACTCTTTTTCGGCTTTGGCGCGTTGGAAAGACTTAATTAAGGTATCTACCCGATGCTGCAGAATATCGGTAAACCGCACCAATACCGGCAGCGTCAGGCCTTCTTCCTTAAAGCGTTGCGTCAGCTCAGGAAAGCTAATACCTGGCTTACTGTGATCCTGATCCGGGTAGGCAATCAGGTCGCCGTCCTTATTCACATCAAAATAGCCTTCGCTCCATACGGCTACGTTGTAAATAGAACGCGCCTTCTCAAAACCCCAGTCTGCCATTGTCTTTCCTCAAAAAAATTAACTGCTATAGTTTAAAGCCATTAGCCGCAAGGTGCAGCAAAAAAGCCGAAAAATTTGTATGTCAGCGCTGTCGCAGGCAAAATACGCGCCTTATACGTTGCAGGGGGTAAAAATGTCAGTATTTGATGACAAAAAGTGGCTAACCGAGGTGTTTGCCGACAGCGGTAGTGTGTTTGGTCTAGCCATTACCAGGAAACTGGACGAAGTTCAGTCACCCTTTCAGAAAATTGCCATGTATGAAACCACTCATTTCGGCAATTTAATGGTGATTGATGATGTGATTATGCTTAGCAGCCGGGATAACTTCCTGTATCACGAAATGCTCAGTCATCCTGTGCTGTTTACCCATCCGAACCCGAAGAATGTGGTGATTATCGGCGGCGGTGATTGCGGTACCCTGCGCGAGGTGTTAAAGCATCCTGGCGTAGAGCGCGTAACGCAAATCGATATCGACGAGCAAGTGACCCGGATGGCAGAAAAGTACTTTCCGGAGCTGTGCGCATCAAACAATGACCCGCGCGCAACGCTGAAGTTTGAAGACGGTATTAAATTTATGCGCGAAGCTGCGCCGGGTTCTATCGATGTGATTATTGTCGATTCGACTGATCCTATTGGCCCGGGCGAAGGCCTGTTTAACCGCGCCTTTTATGCCAGCTGTGTCGCGGCCTTAGCCAACGACGGCATTCTGGTGCAGCAGAGTGAATCACCGCTGATCCATATGCCGCTGTTAAAAGCGATGCGTCAGGCAATGAGCGATGCCGGCTTTGCCAGCCTGCAAACACTGAATTTCCCGCAAATGGTGTATCCATCAGGTTGGTGGACCTGTACGCTGGCGAAGAAAAGCGGTGAATTTAACGGTTTCCGCGAAGCCGATGCGGCGGCTGCGCCCTTTAGTACCGAGTACTACAATGTTGAGGTACATAAGGCGGCCGGCGCCCTGCCAAATTTTGTAAAAAAAGCCTTTGCTGAATAGTCAGCGGTAAAATAGACAGCTGTAAAACACAACGCCCGGCTTAGCCGAGCGTTTTGCCTTTAGCACAACAAATTACTCGACGACCGGTTCAATATGGATTTCTACCCGGCGGTTCTGCGCACGGTTAGCGTCAGAGGTATTAGGTACCGCCGGATAATCCGGGCCATAACCAACCGTTTCAATCCGGATCGGTTGTACCCCTTGGGCTACCAAATAAGTTTGTACTGATTCGGCGCGGGCTCGCGATAAATTCATATTGTACTGGTAAGGTCCGGTATCATCGGTATGGCCAGCTACCACCAGCATGGTTTTCGGATAATCACGCAGTACCTTAGCGATATCGTTTAACACCGGATACAAGCTGGCGCGGATATCCGAGCGATTGATATCAAAGGTGAGCTGCGCCGGAATATCTAACATCAGCTTGTCGCCGTTACGAATCACTTTCACGCCAGAGCCGGTCAGCTCCTCGCGCAGTGCTTTTTCCTGCTTGTCCATATAGCTACCGACAGCGGCTCCGGCTAAAGCACCCACCGCAGCGCCAATAACCAGTCGCTTATTCTTGTGGTTACCGGTAGCCTTACCAGCGATGGCACCAGCTACCGCACCAATGGCAGCGCCTCGGGTCGTATTTTGATTATCGGTAGTAGCACAACCGGCTAATACCAAACTGCCTGACATCAGGGCGACTATCGCAACTTTTGTTTTCATCTCAATTCTCCATTTCGCCGATGGCGCTTAGTATAGAGTAGTTTAGCTGTGACGTATGAATCATTGCTGAATTACCGGAGTCTGACCAGACAAATAGCATTAGACATATAGACTGCCAAAGCTTAAGCTTTGCGCAAAATCTAATTCAGCATGGCGGTTGGAGCGGCGGGTACCTGATATGGCAGTATGTGGCTGGAAACGAATCGTATTAAAGGTGGGCAGCGCACTGATTGCACCGAATGCAGCCGGTTGCTCGACGCGGTATCTGTTGTCGATTGCCCGTTTTATCGCCGAATGCCGGGCAGCAGGAACAGAGGTAGTGTTGGTGTCGTCGGGCAGTGTCGCCGCAGGTCGCAATGCCATTAGCTATAAGCAGTTGCCGTTGCCAATTAATGTGAAACAGGCAATGGCGGCGGTAGGTCAGAGCCGGATGATGGCAAGCTGGGCACAATTATTTGATTTTGACTGTGCGCAAATCCTGCTCACTCACGATGATTTAAAGGATCGTCGTCGTTATCTGAATATCGACAATACCCTGCGCACTCTGCTGGCGAACCAGGTGTTACCTATTGTTAATGAGAACGATACCGTTGCCACAGCTGAATTAAAGGTCGGTGATAACGATAATCTGGCGGCGATGGTGGCGATTCTGGCCGATGCTGATGCCTTATTAATCTGTTCAGATATTGATGGTCTTTATACCGCCAATCCACGCGCTGAACCTGATGCGGTATTGGTGCCGCAGGTTGCACAAATTACGCCGCAGATTTATGCGATGGCCGGTGGCAGCCACCATGCTATTGGCACCGGCGGTATGCAGACAAAAATTCAGGCCGCCGATAAAGCTACCCGCGCCGGTATTGATACGCTGATTATCAATGGCCAGAAAGCGGCAACCTTTGATGAATTACTGGCCAACCGGCATTGTGGCACGCTGTTCCACAAGCAACAGGAAAGAGTCAGTGCTAAGAAACACTGGTTACGCCACAGTCTGAAGCCGCGCGGTCAACTGGTCATTGATGAAGGGGCCGGGCAGGCGTTACTGAGCCGCGGCGCTTCGTTATTACCGTCTGGGATTACCGCTATTAATGGCGATTTTGAAAAGGGTGATGCAGTACTGGTGCAGAGTACTACTGGCCAGACGTTGGCTCAAGGTATTAGCCAGTATAGTAGCCCTGAACTGAACAAAATTCGTGGCGTTCATAGTCAGCAAATAGCCAACATCCTGGGATATTGCCCCAGTGAAGTGGCTATTCACCGCGATGATTTAGTACTGTTTCGGGACTAGTTCTATACTGGTCCCGCTGGTGTCGATTTTTTAAATTATATGGCGCTCTAGGGGTCAAGTTGTGCGAGTAGTTGACTCTCGCGACCCAGGATACTGTGCTGCTCATGGATCCGTCGTTGCAGTTGGTCGATACGCTGGCGTAATTCGTTGAGCTGGTGATTATTATCGGCTAGCAACGCTTGGTGTTTGTTGCGAGCGCTTTGTAATTCGCTTTGCTGATCGCTGCCGGCCTGTTGTTGTTGCTGCGAAGCTTCGCTGCGAGCAGCTGTTAGCTGTTCATTTTGCTCAGCCGATAGCGCATCCACTTGTTGGCGATAGGTCGTAGCGAGCGCAGCAAGGTCTGCGCGACGTTTATCGGTGACAACTTTTTCAGCCGCGGCAATTTCCTGTACCCTGGTGTTATGGGTCTGGTCGATCTGTTGATATTCAGCCCGCAGCTTTTCGTCAGCTTGAGCTTTAAAGAGGGTATAGTCTGCTCTTTGCATAGTACTTCTGGCGCTCTGAGTTTCAGCCGCATGTGCTTTGCGGGCAGCATTACGTTGTTCAGTACGAAGATCCTGAGCTTTGGTGCGAGCCGCTTTAAACTCGGCAGACTGCAGGCGATACGCACTTTCAATTTCAGCAGCCTGCTTATCATGTATTTGCCTGAATTCCGCCGCTTTAGCTTGTCGTTGCTGTTGCAACTGATTGCGTAACTCGACGTTCTGACTACTTAGCTGTTGTGCCAGCTGGTCCCTTTGCTGATAGCTTTGTTGCTGCAGGGTATTTAGTTGCTCGCTGGATTGTTGCGCTTTAGTTTGCAGCTCCTGCTGTAGTTTGTTGTACTCAAGCAGCAGCTGCTGAAATTGTTGCTCGTCGGTGGCAATCTGCTGCTCAATTTTTTGTTGCGCTTCTTTGGCTGTTTTCAGCAGCTTTTTATAATCACTGCTGCCAGCTATCACATGTTTGTCGGGAAAGCGACTCAGAGGCATGCCGAAAGAGATGGGTTGCACCAGATTCAGATCCATACCAACCTGCCATTCACCGTTATAAAGCGCAGAATTTGCCAAACCGTTCAGTTTGAACTTCTCATTTTTCTTCTGCGTCACCTCCAGAATATCCACTTCCTGTAAACGACCAATTCGGTGGTGCATTGCTTCTGTTGGGGCAATTTCCGCATTAAAGCGGTATTGCCAAACAGGGCTGACTTTAGTCCCGGTTTCTTCCTCAGCCTCTACGTTAAAGCTGGTGACTTGCCATTGCTCGGGTATTTCTGCTTGCAGTTGTTGTTTGACGGCTGCCAGTTGTGGTGCATCACTGCAGGCAGTAAGCCACAGCATCGGTAGCAAGATTAGGATTAATGAATACTTCATTTGTATGACTCCGGTTAGTAACCGGGCGGCAGCTTAGCCGGTCGCCGGTTGGTTATTGAAATCAACCCGAAGTCGCGTGCACGGCGTTGCGACCCACAACAGAGTTATGGCTGTTATAGTGTAGTTGGTAGCGAGGGAGAGTGGTAAGCTGTTAGTGTAAAAAACAGGCAGAAAGCGCTCGGGGAGACAAGATGCAAATTGCGGTTGTGGGGGGTGGCATTAATGGCCTGTGCAGTGCCTGGCAGCTGGCCCTGGCTGGTCATCAGGTTACTTTGTTTGAACGCGACCAGTTAATGCAAGCCACCAGTGCGGCCTCATCTAAATTGTTACACGGTGGCTTACGCTATCTGGAGCAAGGTGAGTTCCGACTGGTGCGTGAAGCCTTGCAGGAGCGACGCTGGTGGCTAAAGAAAGCGCCGCAGTTGACCCGCCGCTTACCCATCCTTTATCCACTCTATCAGGATTCGCAACGAGCGCGCTGGCAGCTGAAAATCGGACTCTGGCTTTACGATAGCTTTGCCGGTAAAAAACGTATAGGCCGGCATCGCTGGTTAACGGCGGCGCAGACGCTACGCTGCTCACCGCAGCTAAAAGCCGAAGGGTTATTGGGGGCTTATTTGTTTTTTGATGGTCAGATGGATGATCAAAAACTTGGGCTCTGGATGGCTGAGCAGTGCCGCAAAGCGGGTGTTAAAATTGTTGAGCACAGCCCGGTAATAAAGATTCAGCCAGATGGCGAACTACAGCTCGGCAGTGGCAAGCTGAAATTCGCCAAAATTATCAACGTTGCCGGTCCCTGGAGCAGTGCTCTGTTACAGCAATCCGGCCTGTCCGCGGCGCCCCTTGATCTGGTGCGGGGTAGTCATTTGTTGCTGCCAGCGATTAGCCGCTATGGCCATATGCTGGAAGTGCCGGGCGAGCGGCGTATCGTGTTTGCTTTACCTTATCAACAACAGTGTTTGCTGGGCACGACCGAGGTGCGGCAGCAACTAGATGAACCTGTACAGTGCTCACCAGCTGAACGCGACTATTTACTCGATGTTTACGCACATTACTTTACGCCAGCCGTTGCGCCAGCGCAGCTCTTAGGCAGCTTTGCCGGCGTCAGGCCGTTATTGGCGGGAAGTGCGGATGCCAGTCGCGCCAGCCGCGAATATCAGTTTCACTGGCAGGGCAACATTCTGACGGTCAGTGGTGGCAAATGGACCACAGCGCGGGCTTTGGGGCAACAGCTGGCGGCTGAGGTCAACCGCCGCTGATAGCCTGGGCTCCGGACTTACAGATCCAAAGCCAGGATTTTTGAGCGGCGCTGATAGTTATACAGCTGCTTTTTCTGGGCCGGCAGATCATCGACGGTCACCAGTTCAAAACCCTGCTCTAAAAACCAGTGAATGCTGCGGGTCGTTAATGCAAACAGCCGGTCGTACTTACGCTGCCGGGCCTGCTGGATGACGCTTTTGAGCAGGGTAGTACCACGATCGGCATCGCGGTAATCCGGGTGTACCGCTAAACAGGCAAATTCGCCAACATTTTCTTCCGGAAACGGATAGAGCGCGGCACAGCCGATCACCAGACCATCACGCTCAATCAGCGTAAAGTAGTCGATTTCCATCTCCAGTTGTTCGCGCGAGCGGCGTACCAGTAAACCTTGCTGCTCCAGCGGCCGGATCAGATCCAGAATACCACCGATATCGCTGATTACCGCGCGGCGTAGTTTTTCTGCCGATTCAGTAACGATCTGGGTACCGATACCATCGCGTGAGAACAGCTCCTGCAGTAATGAGCCATCTTCGGCATAGCTGACTAAGTGACAGCGTGGCACGCCGGCGCGACAGGCGGTAACAGCTGCGCGTAAAAACGCCGCTGTGCCGACGCAGTGGTCCTCCTGCTGCTCCAGTTCATACAGAATATGTTCTGCCATATTCGGCATCAACTCTGCAGTGATTTCGCCATTTTCGCCGACAATACCGCCAACATCGTTAAAGCCAATCATCTTGTCGGCTTTCAGCCGAATCGCGACCTGGGTGGCAATTTCTTCCGCCGTTAAATTAAAGCTCTCCCCAGTGACCGACGCGGCTATCGGCCCCATTAGCACGATACCGTTATTATCAAGCTGCCGGCGGATACCAGCAGTATCGATACGGCGCACCTTACCGCTATGGAAATAATCCACGCCTTCATCGACGCCGAGTGGCTGAGCAATGACAAAGTTACCGCTGACCACGTTAATCTGTGCGCCCTGCATCGGCGTATTGCTTAAGCTCATCGATAAGCGGGCGGTAATATCCAGCTGTAAAGCACCGGCAACCTGTTTGATCAGCCGGAACGAATCATCATCAGTGACCCGGATCCGGTTATGGTACTGCGGCTCCAGCCCGGCATTGTGCAGCGCCTGATTGATTTGTGGCCTGGCGCCATACACCAGTACGACTTTGATCCCCAGACTGTTCAGCAGCGCAACATCATTGATAATGCTGCGAATGCCGGGTTGCATAATGGCTTCGCCCCCCAGCATCACCACAAAGGTTTTGCCACGGTGGGCGTTAACATAGGGGGCAGATTGGCGGAAACCGCTGACGAGTTCAGTTGTACGCACGGGCGAATGTTTTCCTTGCACGGTATACAGATAAGATAAGTCTGGCAGTTTTCCGGGAAAACTGCCAGACCAGCGCAAAAAGTTGCGGGATTTTAGCAATAAAGTGGTTTTATATCCAATATTTCTGCATAAATATTCCTGTTTAATCCAGAATAATATGCGGTAAGAAACGCGAACTGTCCTTAGTGATCAGACTGTTATCTTCACGAATGCCGATCCCTGCTGCTAAATCACCGACCACCCAGCTGCCAATCAACGTATAGCTGTCACCAAAGCGTGGCAACGGCGCAAAGGCTTGCCGGATATAACCGCTATCGGTATAGGGTCCACCTTGTTGCAGCTTTTCACCTTGTGGTGTAATCAGTTCTACATTGGCCCCTTCACGCGAGAACAGGGGTTTACGCACCCAGCCAGGGTTCAACGCTGTTTTGCCGTCATCAAAAAACGCCGGCAACAGATTAGGATGGCCCTGATACTTTTGCCACAATAACGGCAGAATCCCTTTATTGGAGAGCAGTAACTTCCATAACGGCTCTAAAAAGCGAGTGTCGGAGCTTAAAATGGTGCTGGCGAATTCTTCCTGCAGCATAAACTCCCAGGGATAGAGTTTAAACAGGCCCTGGATCGGATAACCTTCCAGATCGACCAATTGACCGTCGATATCGCCAATCTGCTCCAGTTGGATATAGCGGCTGTCCAGGCCACTTTGCAGCGCAATATCCATCAGATAATCAGCAGTGCCCTTGTCTTCCTGGCTTTCTGTCACGCTACTGAAATAGAAAGGACGCGGTAAAGGCAGCTCGGCGAAGGCCTGCTCCAGTTTATCCTGCAGCGAGTTAAACTGATCGGCGCCCTCAGGCAACAGGCCGCGCATTTGCTGATCTTCCAGCCAGACCCACTGAAAAAAGCCGGTTTCATATAACGAGGTTGGCGTATCGTAGTTCAGCTCCAGCAATTTTGCCGGGCCCTTGCCATCATAAGCAAAATCCATTCGGCCATAAAGATGCGGCTCGGCGCGCTGCCAGCTATCTTTCACCGCATCCCAGAACGGCTCCGGGATGCCTAGCTGGCTCAGTTGCTGTTCGCTGCGGATAATATCCGGGATCAGATCCAAGGCCATTTGATGCAGCTGCTCGGTCGGTGCTTCCAGATCCTCTTCAATCTGTGCCAGACTAAATTGGTAATAGGCAGACTCGTCCCAGTATGGCTCGTTATCAATAGTATGGAACTGAAAACCAACGCTTTCAGCAAACGCCTGCCAACCCGGGCGAGGGGCAATCGGAACCTTCTTCATCGTTTAGCCGCCATAAGTCGCCTGCCGTGGTGCTGTAGCCGCACGTTGTTGCGCTTGGGCACCAAAGCCGCCACGGCGGGCCAGGGTTGCTGGTTTTGGCTGTACGGCGGAAGGGCGAACCTGGGTTGGTCCAGGCTGACTGGCCACCGGGGTATTGGTTGCGGTGCGGAACGTACTCTGATCATCGCGCGCTTTGTACAACGGCTGGTTTGGCACCGTATTGCGGCCAGCAGCTGCGGCTGCAGTTTGCTGCTGTTGTTGTGGTGCCATGCCACCGCGATTGAGCATTTGACCGGCTAAAAAGCCCATCATCATCGGCATAAAAAAGCTACCCTGTGCATGTTGTTGCGGGGCTGTTTCACATTGGCCAGTACCAAAGTCCGCTTCGCATTCCTGCTTATTGGCGTATTTGGGGGCGACCTGTGGATGCAGTGCTTGTGCCTCGGCAAATGCCGACTGACATTGCGCCGGTGGATTGTAGAAGGCCGCACATTCATCCGGGGTATTAAATACCTGGGCTTCAACCGCTTTTTCAGCACCACAGCCCTGTAGTACCAGGGTTGCGGCGGGCACCATAAAGATCAGCGCCGCTTTGCGGCTACGCTTAAAGGATTTTTTTTGCATCTTAAGCTCCTTGGGACATAGCTTAGTAGGTCATACAGGCAGCATTGAGCATACCCACGCTAACTGAGCAGCCAGCGGAGAAAATACCGGCGGCGATATCACCCTGGGCAATACGTTGCGATAGATTTTTTAGTGCCAGTTGGCTGATAAAAAAGGTCAGTACTTGCACCAATAACGCCACCAGGCCCCAAATGGCACAATCAAGCAGGGACATAGAATGAGTAATAGCGCTGGAAAGTGGTAGGGCAAAACCAATTAACGCGCCGGCAAAGGCCACTGCAGCTGCCGGGTTATTATCACGGATTAAGCCAAATTCATCATGCGGCGTAATCCAGCTATACAAACGAACAAAGATGAGCACTGACAGCACTGCCACAGCGAAGTAAGCCAGAAAAGACGGTAAGCCGGCCAGTGAGGTTAAAGCAGTATCAAGCATGGTGAACTCCCGATAACGAAACTACGCAGATCCTGCGGAAATTTATGGCTAATTACAAGTAAAACCGCACGCGGTTGCCTGCAGCAAAACCGCAGTCTGACATTTATCGCATCTGACAGGGTTAATATCCTGTTTGCAAAGCAGCAAGCAGGCAGATTTTCTACACTCGAGCCGATTATAAAAACAACTGAGGTACCACGATATGACTAAGATCTCTGCTCTGGCGCTGGGTGTTGCGCTGGCGCTTGGTGTGGCCGGCTGTAGCAGCCAGTCTGGCACTGAGCAAGCGGTAGTCAGCCCAACTGCCAACAGCCAACAAGCGGGTTTTGAATTAAGTAACTTTGATAAAAGTGTCGCTCCGCAACAGGACTTCTTCCGTTTCGTAAACGGTAACTGGTTGGGTAAAACCGATATTCCGGCCGATAAAGCGCGCTGGGGCAGTTTTGACGAACTGCGTGAAAACGCTGAGAAGCAAGTACTGGACATTATTCAGGAGCTGGCCGCCACTGAGCATCCGAAAAACTCCGATGCGCAGAAGATGGCCGATTTATACAAATCATTTTTAAATGAGCCGCTGATTAATACGCTGGGCCTGAATCCACTGCGTGGCGATATTGCCCGTATTGAGCAGGTGCGCAACCATCAACAGCTGGCAGTGCTATGGGGTGAATTACAACGCTACCGTTTCGGTACCCCGGTAGCGGTGTTTGTCGGTCAGGACCAGCGGCAGTCAGATCAATATATTACCGGTGCCAGTCAGGGTGGCTTAGGTTTACCGGATCGCGACTATTACCTTAAAGATGACGAGCGTTCGCTGCAGTTACTCGGTCAATACCGTGACTTTATCGCCAAATTGTGGCAACTGGCAGGTTGGGAGCAACCAGAACAAGCGGCTGAACAGGTGATTGCGCTGGAAACTCAGCTGGCTAAGGCGCAGTGGAGCCGGATCCAAAACCGCGATCGTAATGCGACCTATAACAAGCTGAACCGTGCCGAGCTGGCTAAACTGGCGCCGGGTTTTGACTGGCCGGCGTTTTTACAAGCCGCCGAGCTGGGTCAGGTGCAGGAACTGGTGATCCGTCAACCGTCATACTTTACCGAGTTTGCCAAGCTGCAGGCCCAGGTGCCGGTTAGCCAGTGGCAGACGTATCTGAAGTTTCACCTGCTGCGCGCTAATGCCGCTAACCTGAGCGAGCCTTTTGCGCAGGCCAGTTTTGATTTCTACGGTAAAACCTTAAGCGGCCTGCAAGAGCAGCGCAGCCGGGAAAAACGCGCGGTAAATCTGGTTGATAGCAATCTGGGCTTTATGGTGGGTAAGGAGTATGTTGCCCGCCATTTCAAACCCGAAGCCAAGGCGCGGATGGATGAGATGATTGAAAATCTGCGTGGCGCCTTTAAAGAAGCCATTAACGAGCTGGAGTGGATGAGCGAGGCGACCAAGGTCGAGGCTCAGGCCAAGCTGGCGAAGTTTAATACCAAAATTGGTTACCCGGATGTTTGGCGTGACTACGATTGTTTAACCATCGATGCTAACGACTTAATTGGCAACTTACGCCGCAGCAGTGAATGTGAGTATCAAAGAATGGTTAACCGCTTAGGCCAGCCGGTAAACCGTGATGAATGGGGCATGACGCCGCAAACGGTTAACGCTTACTACAGCTCCACCATGAATGAAATCGTGTTCCCGGCTGCGATCCTGCAACCACCGTTCTTTAACGTCGATGCTGATGATGCGGTAAACTACGGCGCGATCGGTGGTGTCATTGGCCATGAATTTACCCATGGTTTTGATGACCAGGGCCGACGTTCTGATGGTAACGGTAACCTGCGCGACTGGTGGACGCCTGAAGATGAGCGGCAGTTCCGTGAGCGTGCGCAGCGCATGGTCGATCAATATAATGCGTTTAACCCGATCGATAACCTGCATCTGCAGGGCGCCTTGGGTCTGGGTGAAAATATTGCCGATCTGGGTGGGTTAACGGTGGCGTTCCGCGCTTACCAGAACGCCACCAAAGATCAGCCACAGCAAACCCTTGCTGGTTTTACCCCAGAACAGCGTTTCTTTATCGGCTGGGCTCAGGTCTGGCGCATTAAGTTCCGCGATGAAGCCTTGCGACAGCAGGTCATTACCGGGCCACATTCACCGGGCATGTACCGGGTGTTAGGTGTGCTGTCGAATATGCCAGAGTTCTATGAAGCCTTTGAGGTAAAACAGGGCGATGGTATGTATCGCGAAGAAGATGTGCGGGTAAAAATCTGGTAATACGCACGGTGTGCTAACAATAAACCCCGGTCAACTGACCGGGGTTTTTCGTTGCCAACTCAGAACTGGTAGTTTAAACCCAGCGTCAGGTTGTTGGTTTTCAGCTTGTAGTTATAGGGACCATCTGAGAACTTTTCATCTGGCAATTGCAGATACTCAAGCGTTGCGGTTAAGCGCGGTGTGATTTTGACTCCCGCGCCTATGCCCCATGCCAGACCGTCCAGAGTTTCAGTGTCAGAAAACGAAAAACCGGTTGCTCGTTCCTGATACTTAAACTTGGTTGAGGCATAACCTGCGACACCATATAGCGATATGATGTCGGTGACCGGCACAGTGCCTTTTAACAGCAGCATACTTTGCATCTCAACGCTGAGTTTCTCGGAGTAATCAAGCTCACGATAGCTCTCGCCTTTTACACCCGTACCCAGACGCACCTCCGCAGCAATATAAGGCGTAAAATGGTAGCCAGCTAATGCCGACAAGGTAGTAAAGTCAAAGCTGGCCGAATTACCCGCTTCTGATTCTTTTAATTCGGTCGCGCTAATCTGGGCTCCGACATAAAACGGAGAATCAGCAGCTGTTGCAACGGTAGAACAGGCAGCAATAACCAGCACAGAGAGATATTTTTTTAACATGTCGCATTCCTTATACGATGAGTGACAGCCTAATAATCGGCCGATAAAGCTGAATTCGGCCTTAATAGCTAAATGCAGCGAGAGTTTGTCAGAAATAATGATGACATTAAATGTTAATTTTGTAATAAAAAGTTAGCGTTATACTGAAGCTTATCTCAGTTTTCGCCGAAATGGTCGCTTTCCTGGGGGCGAACAGCAGAAAACGTGTTACAAAAATCTGTTACAAAACACAACAGGGAACCTGATAATGAAACTGATCCTCCGCGCAGCGCTGCTCGGAAGCCTAATCTGCTGCAGCCCGCTAACGCTGGCGACTGCAGTTGATATTGGCTATCAGCAGCCAGTAAAAGAAATTGTTGATATTGTGGATGCGGCTCCCGCTCCCGGCGCTATGTTGAGCCCGGATGGCAAATTGCTGTTAAGTACCGGTTTTGCCGCCTTACCTGGCATTGCGGATTTAGCCGCGCCGGAATACCGGCTGGCCGGGGTGCGTTTTAATCCGGCGAATAATGGGCCGGCGCAACCGCGTTATGTATCATCGTTACAACTGATTGTACTGGATAGCCAACAAACGCAAACCATCAGTGGTTTGCCGAAAAACCTGAAAGCGGTCAATCTGAATTTCTCACCTGACAGCCGTCATTTAGCCTTTATTCAGTTGGAAGACAATGAAGCCCAGCTGTGGAAAGTGGATCTGGAAAAGCTGCGCGCCAGTCGCTGGAGTAAACTGAGCTTAAATGCGATTTGGGGCGGTTCATTACAGTGGTCAGCGGATAGCAAAGCGATTTTTGCAGCGGCAGTGCCGGCAAAACGCGGCGCTGAGCCAGCCGAGAGTAAGGTACCAACCGGCCCGGTCATTACCGAAGCGCGCGGTCGTACAGCACCGGCCCGTACCTATCAGGATTTGCTGAAAAATAAGCATGATGAAGCGCTGTTCAGCTATTACTTTACCAGTCAGCTGGTAAAAATTGGCTTAAATAACAAAGTGACGACTTTGGGTAAACCACAGTTATTACGTGGCGTCGAAGTATCACCGGATAATAATTTTATTCTGGTTAACCGGATTGAACAGCCATTCTCCTATGCGGTACCGGTGTTCCGTTTTGCTTATACCACTGAGGTGTGGGATGCCAGCGGCAAGCTGCAATATCAGGTAGTGCAGCAACCGGTGGCCGATAATTTACCGATAGCCTTTGATGCGGTGGTGACCGGCCGGCGCAGTGTTGGCTGGCGCCCGGATCAGGCTGCAACCCTATATTGGGCGGAAGCTGCGGATGGTGGCGACCCGGCGAATAAAGTCGCGGTACGGGATCAATTATTCCAGCTGGCAGCGCCTTTTAATGCTGAGCCGGAAAAGCTGCTGGATTTAAGTTTCCGCTTCTCTTATCTGCTTGCTGCAGCCGACGGTAGTTTGCTGGTATGGGAGCGTTGGTGGCAGGATCGCAATGAAAAAGTCTGGTATCTGGACCCGGCCAAACAAGCGCGGCTATTCTGGGAACGCTCTTCTGAAGACCGTTATAATGACCCGGGCAGTCCGTTATTAACCACTGCTGCTAACGGTCAACGCTTATTACGGGTAGATGATGGCGCGATTTATTTAACCGGCGTTGGCGCCTCACCAGAGGGTAACAGACCTTTCATCGATAAACGCCCACTGACAAGCGGTGAAACCAGCCGTTTATGGCGTTCAGAAGCGCCATTCTATGAGTTTCCTTATACGGTGTTACCATCAGGTAAGTTGTTAACCCAGCGTGAGGCGCCGGATCTGCCGCCGGATTTCTACCTGCGCGATCTAAGCAGCGGTGAATTGACAGCCTTAACCAAAACACCACACCCGATGCCACATACCCAGGGTATCAGCCGCGAACTGATTAATTATCAGCGTGCTGATGGTATTCCGATGTCAGCGACACTGTTGCTGCCAGCCGGCTACGATAAAGCCCGCGATGGCGCGCTGCCGACGGTGATCTGGGCTTACCCGCGCGAGTTCCGCAGCGCTGACGCCGCTGGTCAGGTCAGTGATTCGCCGTACCGTTTTAACCGCATTAGTTACTGGACACCGCAATTCCTGGCAACTCAGGGCTATGCGGTATTGGATAATGCCACCATGCCAATTGTTGGTGAAGGTGAGCAGGAACCGAACGATACCTTTATTGAGCAACTGATCCTCAATGCAGAGGCAGCGATTGGTGCGGGCGTCGAGCGCGGCGTAACAGACCCGAACCGGGTGGCGATTGGCGGCCATTCTTATGGTGCCTTTATGACGGCAAACCTGCTGGCGCACTCTAACTTATTTAAAGCGGGTATTGCCCGCAGTGGCGCTTATAACCGCAGCTTGACGCCGTTCGGCTTCCAGATGGAACAACGCACCCTGTGGGATGATCCGGAGCTGTATAGCCGGATGTCACCGTTCTTCCATGCCGAAAAAATCAAAACACCATTGTTGTTAATTCACGGTACCGATGATAACAACTCAGGTACCTTCCCGATGCAGAGCGAGCGCTTATATCAGGCGATTAAAGGCAATGGCGGTACCACCCGCTTAGTGATGTTGCCACTGGAGTCACACGGCTACCGCGCCCGTGAGTCTGTGCTGCATATGCTATGGGAAACTACGGCCTGGCTGGATGAGTTTGTGAAAAACGCTAAGGCCGATAACGCCGAGTAAGTTGTGTTGCAATAAAGTTAATCTATAATAAAAAGCGCTGCTAAACCCAGCGCTTTTTCTTTTTCGGAGGTAAGCATGACATGGAGTAAGAAATTTGCTTTAGCTTTGCTGAGTTTGCTGGCGATAGTGGTGGCTTATCAACTTGGTAAGCAAATTGGTGCCTGGATAATCCGTTCTGGAACGATGATTGGCTAGCTCACCACATGTTCATCGAATTTCTGCTTAAAGTGACAGTGACATCGATAGGCGCTGGTTTTGGTCATAAGCTATGCTGTCGTTTAGTCAATGGAACCAAAAAACCTGATGAAAACAGGCAGTCAGTTTATTGCGCTCTGGTTACGGCTCTGTCTTACCTGTTTTTTTCAGTGTTATTCTGCTTCATGAAGCTGGACGTGGCCGGATTTGCCACGCCTTTTTGTTTGTCGGATTAATGCGCTTTACGTCACTTTGCAACCAGTACAGCGCCCCATTTGGCCGGAATCGTGAGTTGTATGGTGTCGCCGTTTTGGCTGATTGCCAGTTGGCTTAGCACATCCTGCCAGTTGGTCTGATCTTGTGGTAGTGTGATCTGCTGTGGCTGCTCGCTATTATTTAACAGCACCCGTACCCGTTGCTGTTGGTGACGGCGTTCAAAGCCGTACAGCTCACGCTGGTCATCAACTAACAGGGTCTGATAATCCCCCAGCCGCAACGCCGGCAGTTGCTGGCGCAGTTGGATCAGTTGCCGGTAGTGCTGTTGTAACTGACGATTTACCGCGACCTTGTCAGCTGGCCGTAAACTCCCATCCGGGTTAGTGACTTCGTCTTCATAACGAATATCGTCCCAGATCATTGGCTTACGATCATCAGGGTCGTTAGCGCCCCACATCCCGACTTCATCGCCATAGTAGACCATTGGCGCCCCGACATAGGTCATTTGAAAAATAACAAACAACTTTTGTAACCGCAGTTCTTCGGCGTTAGGTTTGCGCACCTGATACTCTGGATTCTGGCTAACTTGCGACAACTGAAAATAGGCACCCCAGTCGCGGAAGTTACCGATGCCACGGTTCACAATATGTGAGCCAATCCGGTTCGAATCGTGACTGCCAAATAAATTCTGGGTGACGTAAGCCACGCCCTTGGGGTACAGCGCGCGCATTTCGGCCAGCCTGGCGTCAAACTCGCTGGCCTTAATCCGTTGTGGCGCCGGGTTAAACATAAACTCCGCGGCGGTGAAGGCAAAGTTATAGTTCATTTCACCGTCAAACTCATCGCCCTGAAAATAAGGTTTTACCAACTCCGGCGGCATCACCAGTTCAGCGGTGATATAGGCGTCAGGGTTCAGTGTTTTTACATGCTGCCGCCAATCTTTCCAAAAGCCATGGGCGACACAGAAAGCGACATCTAATCGCCAGCCATCAATACCGAACTCGCGGCCCTGACCTTTTGGGTTCATCCAGCGCGTAGTGGCGGCAAATACATAATCCCGTGGTCCGGCCACCAGACCCTGGGCATCCTCTTTAAACTCGGGTAAGGAGGCGACACCAAACCAGCCCTCATACCGAAATTCACTGCCGGTTTTTTCATCCCGAAAGCTGTGTACGGTAAACCAGTCTTTGTAGGGCGATTGCTGCTGATGCTGTTGCAGATGCTGAAAGGCAAAACTGTTAATGCCCATATGGTTAAACACACCATCAAAAATCACCCGGATACCGCGTTGCTTCGCTTGTTTGATCAGTTCCAGCGCCAGTTCGTCGGCTTTGGTCCAAACCCAGGTGCTGGGATCTAATGGATTTTCGGTGGCAATCAGTGCCCGGTCACCGGCCGGATCCGGACCGAAATTCGGGTCGATATGGTGAAAGCTGGCCGCATCATATTTATGCAGCGAGGGGGCAGTAAAAACCGGGTTTAAATAGATCGCATTGAAACCCATGTCTTGAATATAGTCGAGCTTGTCAATCACCCCCTGCAGATCGCCACCGTAGCGGCGGCGTAACAGATGCTGCCATAACTCAGATTCACCGTTGGTCACTTCATAGGGTTGGCGTTTGTACCAGTCGCTGCCCCATGGATGAACCTGCCAGACTTTGGGAGGCTCGGCCGGATCGGCACCGGCAATATCCTGTACCGTCGGGTTATTGCTGGGATCGCCATCACGAAAGCGCTCCGGAAACACCTGATACCAAACCGCACTCTTTGCCCAGTCCGGCACGAACTCACCTTGTTCGTTTAATGCGATCGGACCTCTGGGTGTGGCATCGGATGTTTGCGGGCAGTAAGCCTGAGTCGTCTGCGGATAACACAAGATAATGCCAGTGAAGGCGCTTGCCAGCATTATAGCCAGGGATTTTCTTAACATCATGTTCTCTCAGTTATTGTTAGAAAAACGCCACCGTCTTGGGTGGCGTGGCGTTCTGCTGGCCGCTGCACGATAGCATTAAGCCCGCGTTTAATCTTAACCTGCTGTCAGCGCTTAACTGCGCGCCTGCTTAATTTCTTGCATCAGCTGCAGCACCTTGTCATCGCTTAGAATCGTCTCAATATTGTGCGGCAATTTGCGTTGCCAGTTCGCATATTCAGTACTGGTACCCGGTATATTGACTGGAGTTTCCAGCAGTACTAGATCTTCCAATTGATAGGCGAATAAACGCGCCGGCGTCGCTGCGGTATACAGATGACAGGCGCGAACCAGCGTTGCTGCATCCGGCTGCGCAATGCCAAGCTGCTGTTGCAGAATCTGCTTTTCGCTCTCTCGCAGCTGGTGCAGGCTGTCGGCCACGGCTGGACTGGGGAATAAATCCAATTGATGACGTAGCGCTAAGTCCAGTTCCTGCCAGAAGCCGACCAGCGTAGGCATATCGTGGGTGGTAACTGTTGCCAGTGCCTGCGGTGGATAGGTGAGATCCCGGTGTTGATAACTGCCAGCCTTTTGCTCCAGCATAAATACCCGGTAAGACAGCACCTGATAATGCTGCATCAACTCACTGATTTCCGCCGGTACCGTGCCCAGATCTTCCCCAATCACCACGCAATGATTACGCTGGCTTTCCAGTGCTAAAATGGCAAACAGCTCTTGCGCCGGCATCCGCAAATAACAGCCGGCAGTGGCATCGGCGCCGAGCGGGCAACACCAAAGCCGCAGTAATGCCATCACATGGTCCAGCCGTAAGGCGCCGGCATAGCGCATATTAGCGCGGATCAGTTCAATAAAGGGTTGATAGGCTTTTTGCCGCAGTGTCACCGGGTTGTACGCCAGCAAGCCCCAATTCTGGCCTTTTGGTGCCATAATATCCGGCGGTGCACCGACACTTAAATCTAATAAAAAATCATCTGGCGCGCCCCAGCTCTCGGCACTGCTGCGGCTGGTACCGACGGCGGCATCGCAATACAAACCAATAGCCATACCTTGTTTGCGGCACTCGGCTTTCACCTCTGCCAGCTGCAGCTGTGCTAACCACTGCAAATACAGCTGCTGTTCGATAGCGCTGGCATGCTGCTCGGCAAAAGCCGCCACTGCTGCGCTGTGTGGGTCTTGTAGTTCCGACGGAAACTGCTGCCAGGCGGCGGTTTGCAGATCTTGCCAGAACAATTGGCCCTGTAGTACCGAGAATACAGCCCACTGATACAGACTCACACCGGCCTCTGCTACGAAAACCTGAAACGCTTTGGCCCTTTCACTTTGCAGCGCCAGTTCATGTTGCTGAAAATGTTGAAACAGTAAGGTCGCGACCTGCTGTTTTAAGGCGGCAACAGCCGGATAATCAACATTCGCCGTGGCGCGACAGGCGGCGAGCTGCTGCTGAAAATCGGCACTGGCGACTAGCTGTTGTGCTGCGGTGCAGGCTTGATAATCCGGCGTTTCATCCAGCGCGACATAAAGCGTGTTTAACCATAAGCGGCTGCTGGGGCTGTATGGGCTGCAATCCTGTGGCAGCATCGGATAGAGCGCATGCAAGGGGTTTAAACCGATAAAATCGTTACCTGCCGCTGCTAATGGGGCAACCATAGCTTTTAAGTCAGCAAAGTCACCCATACCCCAGTTGCGGGCAGAGCGCACCGCGTATAGCTGTACGGCTGGGCCCATGGTTTTATGCAAAATGGCGCTGTCGTGCAGCTGAAAACAGCGTGCCGGTGTAACAATCAGTTGCTGACTAAGACTTTGCTGACCATCGCTTAGCGTTAGCTGGTGGTAACCCAGCGGCAAATCCAGCTGGAATGGTAGGTTAAAGGCCAATATTAATCGGCCATCCAGCTCATTTTGTTCGACAATGTCTTTCGCCTGCAGCAGCAAGTTACCGTTCAGTTGTTGGCCATCTTCAAGCTGTAGCTGCCATTGCCAATGACTGTTAGCCGTATCCGCGGCGAGTTGCAGCCTTACCTGAAAAGGTTGTTGTTGCTCCGCAACCGTGACAGGTGCCAGAGTTTCAAACCAAGGGGCATTGCGTAGTTGCTGGCTTTGTGCGGCAATCTGCTGCTCATCCGATAGCGCGAAGCCCATCGCGGTTAAAATCGCAGCCTGCACTGCAGGGGCGATATGCTCCAGATGCCCATTGGCATGCACATAGCTGTCTTGCAAGCCGGCGAGGCTGGCAAGCTGTTTAAGTTGTTCCATAGACCACCTGTTATAAGGGTGTGGTATTTACGACAAGCATAAACAGCGTGGCCTGAATAAGAAATATGCTGCATACGTATGCAGTTACTTATTAAGCCACACTTATTGTCCCCGGACATTATTCCACCGCTCTGCCTTGCTTAACCATAATAAATCAGCGGTTTGGCAATCCGTATGGTGCACAACAATAGTGCAGCTTGTGGCCAGTTGCACCCTGGCAGTGCGTCTTTTGCACTATGAATACGTATTCATATTGAGCTACCGCCCGAATAAGTTTAATAAATGACCATGGCAAAACTGCTGCTGACGGATTTCAGCAGGACTTTCAGTTTCGCAGCGATAAAATAACAACGCACCGGGGTAGGTAGGAATATGAATAAATTTAAACTCAGTATGCTGACACTGGCGCTGGCAGCAGCTGGTAGTAGCGCAGTGGTGTTTGCTCAGGAAGCGGACACCCAAACGCCGCAGGCACAGGAAGAAGCGGTTGAAGTGATCGCCGTGCGCGGTTTCCGTCGCAGTCTGCAGGAATCACAGAACATTAAAATGTTCAACAGTTCGATTGTCGAGGCGGTTTCGGCAGAAGATATTGGTAAACTGCCTGACGTCAGTATTGCTGAATCATTAGCCCGCTTACCAGGTTTAACCGCACAGCGCTTAAATGGCCGTAGTCAGGTCATCAGTATCCGCGGTCTGGCGCCGGATTTCTCAACTGCACTGTTAAATGGTCGCGAGCAGGTTAGCTCCGGTGATAACCGTGGCGTAGAGTTTGACCAATATCCGTCTGAACTACTGAGTGGTGTGGTTGTTTATAAAACGCCGGACGCTGGTTTAATTGGCCAGGGCCTGGCCGGTACTGCCGATATGCGTTTGGTTAGCCCGCTGGCACACGGTGAACGCACTGTAGCGGTGAATGCCCGTTACGAGTGGAGCCAAATTAGTGCGTTAAATGCTGGTGCAGATGATAAGGGCAATCGTTTTAGCATTTCGTACATTGACCAATTCGCCGACAACACCATTGGTGTAGCTTTAGGTTACGCCACTATGTCTAACCCAATGCAAATTGAACGTCTTGAAGCCTGGGGTTATGCCGACACAGCTGATGGCGATAAAGTGATTGGCGGTGCTAAAGTCTTTGCGAACTCCAACTTGCTGGAGCGCGATGGCTTTATTGGTGTATTTGAATACAAACCAACTGATAGCTTTAGCAGCGCGGTAGATTTCTATTACTCTAAGTTTGATGAAACTCAGCGCACCAGCTTTATCGAACTACCGCTGTTCTGGGGTGGCGCACCGCTGGTGAACCCAACAGTAGAAAATGGTTTAGTGACCTCTGGTGGTTACACTGGAGTTAAAGGTATCGTCCGTAACCATGGTAATTTCCGTGAAGCAGATCTGTTCTCTGTTGGTTGGAAAACCGAATTCAAATTATCAGATAGCTGGGATGCCACTTTGGATCTGAGCCACTCTTCGCTGGATCGTACTGACCTGATTCTGGAATCTGATGCCGGTACCGGCCCAGCTGGTTCAGGCGCGCTGGACAATCTGTCGTTCGCGATGAGCGACCGCGGCCCGATTTTCAATTCTACACTGAACTATGCTGATCCTAGCTTAATCCTGCTAACCAGCCCGCAAGGTTGGGGTGGTGATATTATTCCTGGTGGTCAGCTGGGTTACTACAACTCACCGTCGATTACCGACGATTTAAATCAGGTACGTTTAAGTGCCAAAACCATGCTGGATAATGACAACTTCGATTCACTGGAAGTGGGTTTAAACTACAGCAACCGCGAAAAAGACAAGAAAGCCGATGAATTCTTCCTGGCGCTGCCCAATGGTGCCTTGTCAGCACCTATTCCAAATATCGCCGGTACCACCAGCCTGGCGTCTTTTGGTATTCCGGGCATGGTCAGCTATGACCCACGTCAGCTAATCGATACCGGCGCCCTGGTACGGGTACGTAACCCGAATGCTGACGTGCTGATCAAAGACTGGAACGTGGCTGAAGATGTGGTAACGGCTTATGTAAAACTGGGGATTGTCAGCCGCGTGGGTGAAATCCCGGTGACGGGTAATATCGGTACGCAGATCGTCCATACTGACCAGTCGTCTTATGCGTTAGCGGCTTCAGGTACCGGTATTAATGTGTCGTCATTCCGGATTGATGGTGGTGATAAGTACTGGGAAGTGTTACCCAGCCTGAACCTGAACTTTGAAGTCGGTACCGGTAAATACGTACGCGTTGGTTTAGCCCGTACTATGGCCCGTGCCCGGATGGATCAGCTGCGAGCCAGTCAGGATTATAGCTTCAACCCGGCACTGAACAACTCGCAGGCAACACCAGAGCAGAACTCGCCATGGAGCGCGTCTGGCGGTAACCCGGCGCTGCGGCCGTGGATTGCGAATGCACTGGATGTCTCTTACGAGCAGTACTTTGAAGACAGCAAAGGCTATGTGGCGATTGCGGCTTTCTATAAAGACCTGGAAAGCTATATCTACGACCAGCAAGTGATTCAGGACTTTACCGGCTTCCCATCTGGTGGTGAAGTACCAGTGATTAACCAGGGTGTCGCAACCACACCACAAAATGGTAAGGGTGGCCGCATCAATGGCGTGGAATTTACCCTGTCTGCCAGTGGCGCGATGATTATGCCTGAACTGGAAAGCTTCGGCGCCATTCTGACCGGCTCCTGGACCGACAGCAGCATTCAGTCTAACCCGAACGATCCTTCTACCCCGTTACCAGGTTTATCTGAGCGGGTAGCTAACCTGACGTTCTATTACGAGAACGATGGTTTCTCTGCCCGGGTCAGCAGCCGTTACCGTTCTGATTTCCTCGGTGAAATTTCAGGCTTTGGTAATGGCCGTGACCTGCGGATGATTGAAGCTGAGACCGTTGTTGATGCACAAATCAGCTACAGCTTCTCGGGTCGTTATGAAGGCTTAACCCTGTTACTGCAAGCAAATAACGTAACGGATGAGCCTTTTGTGCGGGTTGAAGGTGATGACAGCCGCCGCGTGATTGAGTATCAGCGCTATGGCCGTACTTATATGGCAGGTTTATCCTATAAGTTCTAATCACACCTGACGTGAGTAAAGGCCCCTGTTACTATCGAGCATAGACAGGGGCCTTTTTGTTGGAGGCAAGGTGAAGAATACAGATTTAAATCAGGTGCGCCGGGTATTGATAGTCGGCGGAGGTACTGCTGGTTGGATGACCGCAGCGATGCTGGCGCGCATTCTCGGCGAACAAATTGACTTACAGTTAGTCGAGTCCGATACGATAGGCACAGTCGGTGTTGGCGAGGCGACTATTCCGGCGATTCAGCATTTTAATGCTGCCCTGGGGATTAACGAGGCCGAGTTTTTACGCGAAACCAAAGGCAGTATTAAGCTGGGTATTCAGTTTGAAAACTGGGGCCGGCAGGGTGATAGCTATATGCATGCCTTTGGTCCGGTTGGCCGCCAGCTTGGCATGGCATCCTTTCATCATTTCTGGCTGGCCGCGCAGGCCAAAGGAGATAACAGTAGCTTTTGGGATTATTCCCTGAACTATCAGGCGGCGAAAGCCGGTAAATTCAGCCCGCAGTCGCAGCTGCCGAATTCCCCTTTACCTGGCTTACAATATGCCTATCATTTTGACGCCGGGCTCTATGCCGCATTTTTACGTCGTTACAGCGAGCAGCGCCGGGTAAAGCGGATTGAAGGCTTAATTGCCAAAGTTGAGCAAAAGCCCTCCGGTGACATCGCTACAGTGGTACTGACCGATGGCCAGGTATTGAGCGCTGATCTCTTTATTGACTGTTCCGGCTTAAGGGCTTTGCTGATTGAACAAACCCTGGCTGCCGGTTATGACAATTGGCAACACTGGCTGCCCTGTGACAGTGCGCTGGCGGTACCTTCAGAAGCCCGTTATCCGATAGTGCCATACACCCGCTCTATTGCGCATGGCGGTGGCTGGCAATGGCGGATCCCATTGCAACATCGCACCGGTAATGGCTTGGTATATAGCAGCCGTTTTCTTGACGATGAACAGGCGAAACAGACCCTGCTCAGCAACCTCGATGCCCCTGCGCTGGCCGAGCCGCGCAAAATCAGTTTTGTTACCGGGCGGCGCAAGCAGCAATGGCGGCGTAACTGTGTGGCCATTGGCTTATCCAGTGGTTTTCTGGAGCCGCTGGAGTCAACCAGTATTCATCTGATTCAAAGTGCGGTGGTGCGGTTAGTGCAATGCTTCCCGGCAACACAGGATATGACAGCGCTCAGCAACGAATTTAATCGTCAGTCGCAGCAGGAATTTGAAGCGATCCGTGATTTTATTATTTTGCACTACCACTTAAATCAGCGTACTGATCATCCGCTTTGGCAATATTGCCGGGAGATGGCTTTGCCTGACGCTCTGGCGCAGCGGCTGGAGTTATTCCGTCACAGCGCGCAAATCTTCCGGCAACAGGATGAGCTGTTTACCGAAGTGGCCTGGCAACAGGTGCTGTTAGGACAAAATCTGTTGCCTGCCAGCTATCATCCGCTGGCGGATAGCCTTACTAAGGCGCAACTCACAGGCTTTTTTGCTGACCTTAAGCAGGTCGTTAGCAAAACGGTCACGGCCTTGCCAAGCCACCAAAGCTTTTTACAAAGTCAGAGTTAACAGGATGACGGGCGATGTCCGTCATCCTGCTGTTTAACAGTGGCTAATTCTGCCGCTGCTGTGCGCTGTGCCACAGATTTTGATGCTCCGGAACACTGAAAAAGTTCTCCGGCTGCCAGCATTTAGGTACTAAGCGGCTAAGGTATTTCGCTTCGCCATCCTGATACAACATATTGAGCAGTTCTTTCAAGCGTTGCTCTGGCAGCGTTTTTAAGCGATCTCGAGCTGGTTTAAAATACAGGTTGAGTTCGGTACTCAAGCTAATGTTATAACCGGTATTTCGATACTGCTGATTGCGGCTGACTACCCGGCACAGCGGTTGTTCGGGTTTTTCCGGATACAAAGAATTGACGATCGCAAATTCATATTTTAATTGCGGTTTACCATCATCGCCCAGCGGGGTAAAGACCATGCCATAGCCCTGTGGAAACAGACCGACAATGCGGAATAAGCAATCCACCAGCAAGCCATTGTAGTCGCCCCTTGCCGCAGCTTCACGCATCAGCAGGGCAGCTCTGGGTAGGGCGTCGTAGTTATACCGGCTGCGCCCCGGTAAGACGATTGACGTATATGCCTGCGGGACTTTAAACAGACTACCCAGCGGTGTATCTGCTTTGGCGGTAATAAAGCGCTGCAATTGCTGCTGTAAGAACTGTTGCTGCTGCACATGGTATTCGCGCTGCTCTTTATTGCCGCGGCTAAATGGCAGCTGCCCTAAACCTTGCTGCAACAGTTGCAAACTGCCTTGTAACGTTAACGCCAAAAAATGTTCGCGCTCCTGTGCGCTAAAGGCTTTTTCCGGTACGTTGTCCGATGCTGCTGTTAACAGGAACTGAGCATCAGGATCAAGCTGTCCAAAATGCTGCAAAAAGGTGGCCATTACCAGGGGCAGTTGTAATTTTTGCCGATACTCACATTCTGCTGGTTGCGTTATATCACGATGCAGGTACCAGGCCTGCCACTGCGGATCTTTCAGTATTTGCTGTTCCAGCAAGTGTTCCAGCAAGCGTAGACTTAAAAGCGCCCGGTACAGGGGTTTGTAAGCATATTCGAGCAGTAGGAGTTTGCGTTTATTGCTGGCAGAGGTGATCAATAACCCGCCTAACAACCGGGCGCTAAGCATCTGACTATCGCTGGCCTGACTACCTTCGCTTAACTGTAACAGCGCTTCTGCCGCCTGCAATAAACTTTGCCAGCGGGCAATGCGTTGCTTTTCATCCACAAACTGCAAATCTGTAAAGGTTTTTCGCGTTTGCTTCAGTACGTCAGCATTAGTACCTTGCTGCGCCTGTTGCCAGCGCTGCTCTGCTAGGTGTAATTCTTGTTGCCGGGTCTGTCGCTGTTGGAAAAAGTCTAGTGCTTCCCGGTAAAAACAGGCGTGATTCGGACTATACAAAAGCCCCAGCAATTGCTCCAGATTACGTACAAATACCGATTTTTTGACAAAGGCCAGATTCAATCCTTGGCTCCGTAGTCCACTTAACTGCGCACAACATAGCACTGCTGCAGTCGCCAGCAAAGAATTGCTACAGGTTTTTTTGAATTGAAAAGCTTGCGCTATCAGTGAAGTTAATTTTTTGTGTTAGTAACCGCTTTATGAATACGTATTCATCTTGCGGAAATCGCTAAACCGGTCAATAACTAAACAGGAAAAAAGTTAGCAGCATCAGCCCATTTTGCGGTTAAGGCTGACTGATAAAAAACAACAAAGACGGGGAAATAAGGTATGGCAAGGTACAGGCTTAGCCTGCTGTCAGCAGCGATGATGACAGCGGGTGTCAGCTCGTTTGTGCTGGCGCAGGAAACAGCGCCGCAACCAGCGGAGCAGACAACAGAAGAACAGGTTGAAGTAATACAGGTGCGTGGTTTTGCACAAAGTTTATTTCGTTCGCTCGACAGTAAACGCTTTGGTGATGTGGTATCTGAAACCATTTCTGCCGACGATCTCGGGGCCTTACCCGACGTCTCGATCGCTGACGCCTTAACCCGTCTGCCTGGTATTTCTGCAGTGCGAACCGGCGGCCAGGCGGCTGAAATCAACATTCGCGGTATGTCGGGTGGCTTTGTGTTCTCCACGCTGAATGGACGAGAACAGGTCTCTACCAGTGGTAAGCGTAATATTGAATTTGATCAGTACCCGTCTGAATTAATCTCCTCTGCTGCGGTGTATAAATCGCCGAAAGCTTCACTGATTGAAGGGGGTGTTGCTGGTACCGTTGAGCTACAAACGGCGCGAGTACTGAGTAACGATAAAACCCATACTTTTACTGCCAACTTGCGTGGCATGCAAAATGACCGTGCCAACGAGGTTCCGGATGGTGAAGAGTTTGGTCATCGTTTTAGCCTGTCCTATCAGGGCAAGTTTCTGGACGATACCCTGGGCTTGGCACTGGGCTATGCGCGCTTGTATCAACCCAGCGTGGCGACACAGTTCATTGGCTTAGCTTACAACGTGAGCCGGGATTTGAATCAGGATGACACGCCGGAATATATCAGCGAAGGTTTTGAGATCCAGCATCTGGGTGGTGAGGAAACCCGTAACGGCTATCTGGGCTCGTTACAGTGGCAACCCAATGAGGCCTTTAGTCTGACCGGCGATGTGTTTATTTCGCAGTTTGACCGCGAAGCCTTTGCCCGTGGTTTCCGGGTTAAATTTGAAGGCGCGACAGCTAATATCAGCAACCCGATTTATAATGGCTCATCGCTGGTGGGCGGTAATATCAGTCGTACCCGCAATGGCTTTACCCGGGTAGAAGTGGTGAATGATGACAACCGCGACGCTGATGAAGTCCATAGCTATGGCATGAAGGCTGACTGGGATATTAACGACCGGGTTAATCTGGTGTTTGACCTGTCGCACTCCAGAGCCAGCAGCGATTTCCGTAACGGCTTACTCTGGTCGTTAGTGGCACAGGACGCTACCGTGGCCAATCCGGTGCTGGACCCGAATGTCTCTATTAACTATCAACTCAATGGCCTGAATTTACCGGCGATCGGCCTGAGTCAGGCGGATGCTTTTAGTGATATTAACCGTCTGATGGTCAGTAAGTACGGTATTTATCCGTTTGTAAATACTGATGAAGTTAATGCTGCCCGGTTGGATTTGAGTTTTGATCTGGAACTGCCGGTTATCCGCTCTGTGGAATTTGGTGTGCGCTACTCAGCCCGTCGTTACTCAAATGACCGCTCGGTATTTGAATACGGTAGTGATGGTATGTTCTTAACCGGCCAGCCACCATTACGTCTAACCGCTGATATGGTAAAGCAAGTTGATTTTAAAGGTAAATTTGCAAGCTACCCCAGCTATCTGGCTATTGATCTGGATAAAGCCCTGGCGGCCTGGTTCCCGCAGGGTATTCCGCAGCCGGTGCAAACCTGGGGTGCGGGTAACCCAGATGTGATTAACCGCGATCCTAACGCTACAGCTAATACTGCCTGGTCGCTATTAGAGAGCGGCCGGGTGTATGAAGATGTGCTCGCCAGTTATCTGATGGCGAATCTGGATACCGAATTATTTGGCTTACCGTTAACCGGTAATATCGGGGTACGGCGGGTAACCACCGACCAAAGTGCCACTAACCTGTCAGATGTCGGTGGCGACCCTTTGCGTGGTGCACAGAATATCGCCGATGAAGTCGGGTTAATCAATACCCGTTATGCCGCAGGTATCGTAGGTGACAAGTACACCAAGCATCTACCCAGCTTAAACCTGAATCTGGCGCTGACCGATGAGTGGCAATTACGTTTTGCCAGTGCCAAAGTGATCTCCCGCCCACCGATTAACCGTTTGGCGTCGGTCACATCCTTTAATATCAGTGATACCGGTGAAATTACCGGTAACAGTTCCAACAGTCCTTTCCTGCGGCCGTTTGAAGCTAATCAGTATGATCTGTCACTGGAATATTATTTTGGCAGTGGTGCCTTAGCGGCAGCGCTTTTCTACAAAGATATCCAATCTTTTATTCAGGATGATGTATTACCGGAATTTGATTTTAAAGCGGCCGGTTTCCCGGTACCGGATTTTATTATCCCGGATCCGGAATCGGGTGTACCGGTGGCAACCCGCAATGGCTCGCTATTTACCGCAGTAAACAACAGTAATGGCGGTTATATCCGTGGTGCTGAAATTGCGTGGACTCAGGTATTTAAAGCCCTGCCAGGCGCCTTATCTGGCCTGGGCGCGCAACTGAGTTACTCCTACACCGAGAGTGAAGTATCACTGATCAATAGCCTGGGTGGCGAACCGATTGAAACGACCTTTGAGGGGCTGTCGAAAAATGTCGTTAATGCCACGCTGTTTTGGGAATACGAAGGTATCGATACCCGGATTAACGCCCGTTATCGCTCACCCTTTGTCTCATCACAAGTCGGGATTAACGAGCAGATCACCAACTTTGATAGCGAAATGGTGGTGGACTTTCAGTTTGGCTACCAGTTTAACGACAATCTGAAGATGCTGTTCCAGGTGAATAACCTGACGGATGAGCCAACCAAGAGCTATTTTGGCCAGCAAGCGATGACCGGTACCTTGCAATTCTTCGGTCGTCAGTACTTCCTGGGCGCAGTGTACTCATTTTAATGCCGCGGGCATTCGTGCCTGTTGCTGGTAACACAGAATTGGAGTAAGTAAACCATGTTTAATCTGTTCAAAATGCTAAAACTGAGCAGTCTTGCGCTGTGCGCTTTACTGTTATACGGTTGTGGTGGTGGCGGAGACTCCACCAGTCCCGGCAGCGCTTTGCTGACCTGCACCCTGCCACAGATCCCAAACCCAACCAATACTGCCTGTATTGATCCACCGCCGTTCTCCTGTCCAAAAGGTCAGTTCCCGAACGAGACCAATGATGGTTGCCGGGTCGGTAAAGATCCTAACGCACCAGCCCCGGTAGTAACAGCCGGACCGGATCAGGCGGTGTTGTTCTACAAACGGCCACAAGATGGCGCTTATGACGGTTACCGTTTACATACCTGGAATAACGAGACCTGTGACGCTTACCAGCCCTCTTCCGTTGCCCCGTCCTGGGATAATGGCTTGCAGTATAACGGTATCGATCCGAACTATGGTGCCTACTGGATCGTAAATCTAAAGCCAGGCTATGCTGGTACCGAAGGGGCTTGCGGTAACTTTATTATCCATATCGGTACCGACGATGCGGGTAAAGACCCCGGTCCGGATATGCAGATGCCACTGTCACAGGATGATCCGGATTTTGCCCGCATGAACTGGGTATTTTCAGGTAATGCCAACGTTTATGAGTTTCCGATTGTTTCACTGGGTGTCAGTATCCAGGGCGCTGCTGCCCATTGGTTAACAGCCAATACCTTTGTCTGGAATACGCCGGTAGCCGATACCGCGCCAGTGGTGAAGTTGTTCTACTCTACCGATGCCAGTTTAACCGTGAATAATAGCGATGAAATCGAAGGTGGCAGCAGTATTGAACTGACGCCGGTGGCGGCTGATGACAGCCTGACTCAGTTAGTGCCACACCTGGCCAATGCAGCGGTATTTAGTGCAAACTTTACCGCAGAACAGGCAAAAGCCATGGCCAAGAATCAGCTGGCACTGGCGGCTTACAATAGCGATAACGAGCTGATTAGCGCCAGCTATGTGCAGGTTGCCAAAGTGCTGGATGACCTCTATGCCTCTGGTGACAACAGTGCCCTGGATGCGCAACTGGGCGTGCGGTACAACGGCAATGATGTTAGCGTCGCAGTCTGGGCACCTACTGCCCGTAGCGTGAAGTTAAAACTTTATAATGCCAGTAAAGCCGCAACTGCAACGCATAATATGACGGCGGATGCCACGACCGGTGTTTGGCGTTACAACGGCAGTCGTAGTGCCCTGGATCGCCAGTTCTATCGCTTTGAAGTTGAGGTGTATCATCCGTTAACCCGCAAAGTCGAAATGATTGAAGCGACCGACCCCTACTCTGTTAACGTCTCAACCAATGGCCGTTACAGTCAGTTTGTTGACTTAAATGATGCCGAGACTAAGCCAGAGGGCTGGGATAGCCGTGAAGTACCGGTAGTAGCCAACCCGACCGATATCGTGATCTATGAAGGCCATGTGCGTGATTTCAGTATTCGTGATCAGAGCACGCCGGCAGCACACCGCGGTAAATATCTGGCCTTTGCCGAGGCCGATTCTGCGCCGGTACGTCATCTGCGTAAGCTGGCAGAAAATGGCTTAACCCATTTCCACGTGCTGCCGCTGAATGATCAGGCGAATATTAATGAAGATGCCAATCGCCGGATCAATCTGACCGATACCATCGGTCGGTTATGCCAGTTAAACGCACAGGCGCCGGTGTGCGGGGTAGAAAATGCCAATTCCACTATTGAGTCTGTGTTGCAAAGCTATTTGCCATACGAATCGAAAGCCCAGGAGTTAGTGCAGTCAATGCGCGCCATTGACGGCTTTAACTGGGGTTATGATCCGCATCATTTTATCGCCGTCGAAGGCAGCTACGCCTCTAACCCGGAAGGCATCGCGCGGATTAAAGAAGTGCGGGCGATGAACAAGGCACTGAACGACTTAGGGCTGCGGGTGGCGCTGGATGTGGTATATAACCATACCAGTAGCTCAGGCCTGTTTGATAATTCAGTGTTTGATAAAATTGTCCCTGGCTACTATCACCGCTACAACGAGACCACCGGTAATATCGAGCGTTCGACCTGCTGCGAAAATACCGCCACTGAACACAAGATGTTCGATAAGTTTGTCAAAGACTCGCTGGTGATCTTATCGCGCGACTTTGGTTTTAACGATTTCCGCTTCGATATTATGGGCCACCATCCAAAAGAAGGTATTTTGGCGGCTCGCGAAGCGGTACGTGCCATTGACCCGGATGTTTACTTCTACGGTGAAGGCTGGAACTTTGGTGAGGTTGCCAATAACCGCTTATTTACCCAAGCCAAGCAGCAGGATATGGCGGGTACTGAAGTAGGCACCTTTAACGACCGGATCCGCGAAGCCGTGCGCAGTGCTGCCTTGTTTAGCGGAGTAAATAACGATGGTAACCTGGCACAACAGGATTTTGTGCGCATTAGCTTAGCCGGTACCTTAAAAGACTTCGTGTTTAAAAACTACCGCGATATCACCGGCCCGGCCAGCAGTGCCAATTGGAATGGTCAGGCGGCAGGTTATGCGGATAGCCCGGCTGATATTATCAACTATGTATCGAAACACGATAACGAAACCTTGTGGGATAATCTGCAGGCTAAGTTACCGGAGTCGATGGCACTGACCGAACGGGTGCGGGCGCAGAATGTGGCAATTGCCATCCCGTTAATGAGTCAGGGTATTCCGTTCCTGCAACTGGGCGGTGATTTCCTGCGCTCCAAATCCATGGACCGCGACAGCTATGATTCCGGCGACTGGTTTAACTTTGTCGACTTCACCTATCAGACTAACAACTGGGCTGTAGGTTTACCGCTGGCAGAGAAAAACGAAGCGAGCTGGGAAAATATTGCCCGCTTATTCCTGAATCGTGAAACCAAAGCAGAAAGCGAAGATATTCAGTTTGCTACAGCCGTGTTTGCCGAATTCCTGAGTATCCGTAGTGGTAGTCCGTTATTCCGCTTGCGCACTGCGGACGACATTACCGCTCGTTTAGGCTTCCACAATATTGGCCGTAACCAGCAGCAAGGTCTGATCGTGATGAGTCTGGATGATGGACTTGGTGTACCGGATCTGGACCCGATGTACGATGCGATGGTGGTCGTCATTAACGGTACTTCGGGTGAATTATCCCACACTGTACCCACAGCTGCCGGTTTTGAGTTACATCCAACCCAGCAGGCATCAGTGGATCAGCGGGTACATAGTGCCAGTTTCACTCAACAAGCCGATGCCGGTACCTTTACCGTACCGGCAAATACTATCGCCGTCTTTGTTAAGCCTCAAATGGGTGCCCAAGGTCCGGGTTTAGCCGCTGACGCTACCCTGGGAGCACCGGATATTCCACCTTATGCCGCAACCGATGTCTTTGTGCGTGGTGGTTTTAATGGTTGGGGTGAAGCCGATGCCTTTAGCTATGACGGTGCCGGTATCTATACTGCCAGTATCAATATTGACCAGGGTAGCTACGAGTTTAAAGTCGCCTCAAGTGATTGGTCGACTGTAAATCTGGGTGCAGGCGCCGCCGGTAATCAGGTTGTAGTTGGCACGCCGCTGGTGATCCAAACCAGTAACGACAACTTACGGATTGATATCGCTAAGAGCTCAACCTATGTCTTTACGTTAAACGCCAACGATGCTGCAGCGCCTACGCTGACTGTGACCGAATATGTGCCTTATGGCCCAACCACCATCTTCCTGCGTGGTGGCATGAACGGTTGGGGTGAGGCAGATGCGTTCAGCTATATTGGTGCCAATAAGTACAGTGTGGATATTAATATCACCGCCGGTAACTACGAGTTTAAAGTGGCTTCCAGTGACTGGGCTACAGTGAACATGGGGGCCGGAGCAGCGGGTAATACCTTGACGTTGGGAACACCGAAGATTATCGAGACCAGTAACGATAACCTGCGGATGGACTTTGCAGAAACCGCGACCTATAACTTCCTGTTGGATGCGACCTTTACTGCAGAGCCGGAGCTAACGGTGACGAAGAAGGAATAAACAATACCAAGTATCAGAGCCTGCGGCTCTGATACGGTACCTTGACCGTCGGGAATGAGCGCCCGAATGAGATAACATCTAAAAGCTGCAGCTGGTCTGCAGCTTTTTTATTGCTAATAGCTGCCAACGAATAAGAGGCATCATGTCAAATAAGTCCGGCAAACGATGCCCGTTGTTGTGGCCTGCAGCTAGCGACATACTCCAGGCTCAACCAGACTATGTCACGGGTAAAGGTTAATCGGTTCAATTTAGCTGCTGCATCAGCTTTTGTGCTAACTCCGGTATCGGGTCGGTAAGCAGTGCCCGCTGCAGATAATGTTTCGCTGCTGCTTTTCGCCCCGCCTGCAGCAGAATTTGTGCCGCCTGCAGGTTGGCCTTGCCATCATGCGGCAGGGCATCGGCAATAATCAGTAAAGTTTTTAACAGCATATCGCCGTTACGTTGCTGATGATAATGTTCGGCCAGGCGGTTTTGCATACTTAACCAATCCAGCTTACCCTGCACATGTAACAGCGCCAGCTGCTGACTAAGATCATTGGGTGTTGGGAAAGTCACCGCTGTGGCAGTGGCTTTAAACGGATAGTCGGACGTTAATTGCAGAATACGTAAGTAACCAGCATATTCTTCGGCCGGGGTGAGCGGGCGCTCTTGCCAGGCGAGCTCTGCCGGTACCGGCCCTGGCCATACGCCAAAAGCACTGCGCTGATAGAGTGCGCGGTAAAAGCTGTCAGCCAATAAAAAATAGCCCTGCACATTCGGATGCAGATGCTCCAGCATCAGGTTGCTACCTATTAAGCCACCCGGCGAGTTGGCAACAAAGGCGGCCTCGGTATCCACTAACACCGCACCATAGTCCTGAGCCAATGCTTTAATCTGTTCATTGATGGCCAGCGGCGCCCGAAAACGCAGCAAATCGTGCTCGCGCGCCTGAATAAACTGTACTTTAGCCTCGGCAAATTGCTGTTGCTGCCGGTACCATTGCCCAAGTTGATAGTGCAGCAGGGCATGGCCGGTTGTGGCTGCCGTTTGCTGCAGCTCTGCTGCCAGCGCCTGTTGTGCCGCAGGCTCGCGCAGTTGGCTAAGTTGCAGTAACTGTTGCTGTTGTTGTGCAGTTAAAGGCTCGCTTTGAAAAGGTGGCTGATCTGCCAGATTGCTGGCTAGGGTACTGAGATAAACCGGGATCCCCGCCGCACGATAGCGCGCCAGTAAGCGGCTCATATTGGCCTGAAATTGCGTTAGCCCGGCTTGGTAAGTCGGCGAATCCAGAGCGATGGCTTTGTCGCGCGCGACCTGCGCCATAAAAGTACGGCTGTTGCCGCTTAGTTGTGCTGGCGGTCGCAGCTGCAGATAGCCCTGTTCCAGCAATTGAAAGCTGCGCAGTTGCCGTAAGCTGAGTAGCCAGCGGCTGAGTCGCGGCGAGCGTGCCGCCAGATAATTAGAGCCGACACCTAACAAGCCCAGGTACTCGTTATGACCGGCGTAAATCAGCACCGCATCGGGCTTAAGCGCAATAATTTCGTCGGCAAAATCCAGTAGGGTGTAGCTGTTTACCGCCGATAAGGCGGTATTGACTACCTCTACCGGCCGCTCCGGAAAGGTGCGCCTTAAACGTTGTTCCAGCATACCGGCCAGGGCCGCGCCCATACCATAAGGATAACCCGCTGCGGTCGAGCCACCCTGTACCACTAAGCGGAGTCCATTAGCTGGCTTTTGTGCCAACACAAAGCTGGGTTCCAGCTCAACCCTTGGTACAGCAGCGCCAGCTGGAAAGTAGCGTTTGACGATCTGGGTTTCGGTTACCAGATAGGCCGGGTTTGCCGGGTAGGGTTTAAACAAGGGTAAAGGCTGGGCCGGAAACAACAGCCGTACCGCGCCTTCCAGCAACAGAAACAGCAGTAGCGGTAAGCTGAGGGCAATAAGCCAGAACAGGGTACGTTGCATGTTAAGGGCGTCCGGGGGCTTGAGTTGGCGCTAACTGCTGCCGCAATTGGGCTTGTTGGCGCAACGCCAGCGCATGAGTCGGGTCGAGGGTCAGAATGTGTTCTACCTGCTGCAGCGCGGCGGTTAGCTCACCAGCATAATAGTAACTACGCGCCAGCATTAGGCGATAGGATATATTTTCTGGCGCCAGATTGACGGCGCGCTGCTGATAATACATCGCGAGTACCAGATCCTGACTATCAAAATACAACTGACCAGCGACATAGGCTGCCTGATGCTGGTTAGGCAAGGCGTCAAATAATAAGGCGGCCACCTTCGCCGCTTTCGCGGGTTGTTGCTGTTGTTGGTAGTAATCCAACAGCTGCTGGTTGCTTTGTAGCCAGCTGAGTCCCTGTGCCCTTTGCCAGGCAAGCTGCTGCTCCGGGTTTTGTCGTGGGCCAAAACTGATCTGCTGTGGCTCGGTAGTAAAGGGGTAATCGGCAGTCAGCTGGCGGATCTTGTAATCGGCCAGTTGCAAATCCACGGCAGTCAGTGGCATATCCGCCCAGGCCTGGGCCAGGCTAACCGCGACAGCCGGCGGCCCCAAATAGCGCTCCAATAGTGGTAACCAGGTTTCGGCAATCAGAAAATAACCACGGGCATTCGGATGCAGATGCTCCAGCATCAGCTGATAATCGATAATGCCATTGTTGCTGGCCTGGCGTAGCTGCGCTTCAGCATCTGCCAGGGGCAGCCTAAAGTCAGAGGCCAGCTGTTGCAGCTGCTGATTGATCGCCAGCGGTGCCCGAAAACGCAATAGATCATGCTCCCGCGCCAGTTGAAAATGTTGCAGCGCTACGCGCTGCTCACCGGCGTCGAGCAGCAGCTCGGCCAGCTGAAAATGCCAGCTGGCAACATCGGGGTTCTGTTGTAACGCTTGTTGTAATTGCTGGCGTGCTTGCTGCGGCTCCGGCGCCAGGGTTAATGCCGGCTGGCTGGAGCTAAAGGGGGGTTGGCGTTCATTACTGGCGATACTGCTTAGTACCACCGGTACCCCGGCTTGCTGGTAGCGGTGTAGCAGCGCCTTGAGATTAGCCTGAAATTGCTGTAATCCGGCCTGGTACAGTGAGCTATTTAGCGGGATCTGCTGTTCGGCGGCAATCTGCGCCATCATGGTGCGCTCCGCCAACGCTGGCGCTGGTGTTGTTCTAAGCGCACTATATAAGCGTTGTCCGGCCTGGAATAAGGCCAGTTGCCGTAATTGTAAATACAGCAGCTTACTCAGGTGGTTGCCGTCTCCAAGAAGCGCTGAGCCGACACCCATCAGGCCCAGATATTCATTATGGCCGGCATAAATCAGGATCAGATCCGGCTCAATCGCCAGAATTTCGGCACTAAGATCCCGCAACGTATAGGAATTTACCGCTGACAGTGCGGTGTTGAGCACCAGAATATCCCGCTGCGGATACAGCCGCTTTAACCGTTGCTGTAACATTGCCGCCGGCGAGCCAAAACGGCCATAAGGGAAACCGGCAGCACTGGAGCCACCTTGCAGCACGATGCGAAACTGGCCGGCTGGTTTCACTGCCGGAAAATACTGGGTATCAATGGCCAGATCCGGCGCCTGCTTGGGATTGGCAAAATAACGTTTTATTAAATCCGGATTGGTTTGCAGATAGCCCGGTAAGGATTCAGAGGCGATAAACAGCGGATAGCGCTGATACCAGGGGCTGACACGCAACAGCATTTCCAGTACCAGTAACAGTAATACCGGTAGTAGCAGCGCGATCAAATAAAAGACTTTGCGTGGGGGCTGTGGTGTTGCCAACTTTGCTGCAACCTGATTCAAAAAGCATCAGATTACGTTACCTTAAGCCCTTGTTAGCAGCAAGTTTTCTGATACCAGCTCTATCGGCTTTTTAAAAATCAGGTTAAGTTAAGGCAATAAGTTTTCAGTTAATGGATTTATGCGTTATATCCTCGGTATTTCCTGCTATTACCATGATAGTGCCGCCTGTGTGCTGCGCGATGGGGTGATAGTCGCGGCAGCGCAGCAGGAGCGTTTTAGCCGCCTGAAACATGACGCTGGCTTCCCCGCCGACGCCATTCGCTATTGTTTGCGCGAAGCAGGGATAGATCTCAGTGAGCTAAGTGCCGTAGTGTTTTACGATAAGCCGTTACTGAAATTTGAACGTTTGCTGGAAACCTATCTGGCACATGCGCCGCGCGGTTTTCGCTCGTTTTTAATGGCGATGCCGGTTTGGCTAAAAGAAAAACTGTATTTAAAAACCGTATTAAGGCGTGAGCTTCGGGCGTTAGCCGGGCTGGATCGCAAAACGCCACTACCCAAATTGTTGTTTAGCCAGCACCATCAGGCGCATGCTGCCTCGGCGTTTTATGCAAGCCCCTATCAGGAGGCGGCGGTGATCTGTCTGGATGGGGTTGGCGAGTGGGCGACATCCACTATCTGGCATGGCCAGGGTAATCAGCTAAGGCCTTTAGCGGAACTGCATTTTCCGCATTCATTAGGTTTACTGTATTCGGCCTTTACCTATTACTGCGGCTTTAAGGTGAATTCCGGCGAATACAAGTTAATGGGGCTGGCGCCTTATGGTGAGCCTAAGTATGTTGAGCTGATTTATCGCGAATTAATTAGCGTGCGCGAGGATGGCAGCTTTGCACTGAATATGCGCTATTTTGCTTACCCGGTTGGCTCACGCATGATTAATCAGCGTTTTGCCGCTTTGTTTGGCGCACCACCGTTAACAGCAGACGCCGAACCCGGTCAACTCTATCTCGACTTAGCCGCTTCCATTCAGCAAGTGACCGAAGAGATCGTACTGAAAATTGCCCGTCATGCCCAACAACTGACCGGCGCCAGCAAGCTTTGTCTGGCGGGTGGTGTCGCCTTAAATTGTGTCGCCAATGGTCGCTTATTGCGCGAGGGGCCTTTTCAGGAGCTTTGGATCCAACCGGCTGCCGGCGATGCCGGTGGTGCTCTGGGCGCGGCCTTACTAGCCTGGTATCAGTATTTTCAGCAGCCACGGCACAGCGATGAGCAGCAGGACCAGATGCAGGGGAGCTATCTGGGGCCAGCCTATAGCGACAGCGAAATCCAGGCGCTGTTACAGGCAGAGCAGGCACCCTATCAGTACTTGAGCGAGCCGCAGCTGTATCCGGAAGTGGCACGGTTACTAGCGGCGGGTAAGGTGGTCGGGTGGTTTCAAGGGCGGATGGAATTTGGACCGCGGGCACTCGGGAATCGCTCCATTCTTGGTGATGCGCGCAGCCCGGTGATGCAAAGTATCCTGAACCTGAAAATTAAACAGCGCGAATCTTTTCGCCCTTTTGCACCGGCGGTGCTAGTCGAGGATTTGCAGCAGTATTTTCAACTTAACCACCCCAGCCCCTATATGTTGTTAGTAGCCAAGTTGGCCGCAGAATTACAACTTGAGGTGGCGCCGGGGTTAAGCGGTTTAGCCCGGCTGGCGCAACAGCGCTCCAGTCTGCCGGCCATTACGCACATTGATTACAGTGCCAGAGTGCAGACGGTCAGTGCCGATACTAACCCACGTTTTTATCAGCTGTTGCAGCACTTTAAAGCTCAGACCGGCACCTCAGTGCTGATTAATACTTCGTTTAATGTCCGGGGCGAGCCACCGGTTTGCAGCCCGGCTGATGCCTTGCAGGGCTTCTATGCGACCGATATGGATGTACTGGTGCTGGGCAACTGCCTGCTACATAAAGCTGACCAGCCTGCTGTGAAACTACAGGCGGCGCGCCAGCGCGTCTTTGCCGCAGATTAGTGCCGGGGAGCAGATAACAGATGAGTGCGCTGTTACTAAAAAAAACTGACCACAAGGGGCTGCGCCAATTTGGCCTGCAAATGGCGCTGGTGATCCCAATACTATTTGGTCTCTTGCTACCCTGGCTTTTTGGCTGGTTTTGGCCACTCTGGCCTTGGATGGTCGCTGCAGGATTTTTATCGCTGGCGCTGGCTTATGCGCCAGGTTTATATTATCCCTATCGGGTATGGATGGCTTTTGCGGCGGTTATGGGCTGGCTGAATACCCGACTGCTGCTTGGCGTGGTGTTTTATCTGTTGATGGCACCACTTGGGCTACTACTCAGGTTAACCGGTAAGCTGCAGTACCAGCTGCACCCTAAAGGTAACAGTTATTGGCGCATGCCCGATAAAGAGCCAACGGCAAAAGACTTGGAGGATCCATTCTAATGCAGGAATTTTTAACTGATTTATGGGCCTTTTTGCGAGTGCGCAAAAAAATCTGGTTGTTACCCATTATTTTGGTGTTGGCGTTGTTAGGCGGGCTGATCGTTGTCAGTCAGCAGTCTGCGCTGGCGGGCTTTATCTATACCTTATTCTAAGCGCCAAATTCGCTAAAGCTGAGTAAATGCTGTATGCTGCGCGCCCTTCCTTTTGAAGGGCACTGCAGCTGCGGGCAGAGATTTTCGCAGCACCACTGCGGGAATACGCATGCAATTTACTGATTTACCTTTAGCGGTTGAGCTGCTCAAAGCGGTAGCTGAAAAAGGCTACACTACACCTTCACCTATTCAACAACAAGCTATCCCTGCGGTACTGGCGGGGCGCGACTTGATGGCCGCCGCCCAAACCGGTACCGGCAAAACGGCTGGCTTTACCCTACCTTTGCTGCAGCGTTTAAATGACAGTCGCGAGCAAGGCCGTAAAGTACAGCCAAATCAAGTACGGGCCCTGATCTTAACCCCAACCCGTGAACTGGCCGCGCAAGTGGCCGAAAGTGTGCAGCTGTATGGTAAGCACTTACCGCTACGCAGTACGCTGGTATTTGGTGGCGTTAAAATTAACCCGCAGATGATGGCGCTGCGTAAAGGCGTTGATATTCTGATTGCCACGCCGGGCCGGTTGCTGGATTTATACCAGCAAAACGCGGTGCGCTTTAATCAGCTGGAAATTCTGGTGCTGGATGAAGCCGACCGGATGCTGGATATGGGCTTTATCCGCGATATTAAGAAAATTCTGGCGCTGTTACCGCCGAAGCGGCAGAACCTGTTATTTTCGGCCACCTTTTCTGAAGAGATCCGCACCCTGGCCAAAGGCCTGCTGCATGAACCGCTGGAAGTGACGGTAACGCCGCCCAATAGCACGGTAGAGCGGATTGAGCAGTGGTTATACCCGGTTGATAAAGGCCAGAAAGCCAATTTACTGATCCAGCAAATCAAGCAACATAACTGGCAGCAGGTGCTGGTGTTTACCAAAACCAAACATGGCGCCAATAAGCTGACCTTATTGCTGGAAAAAGCGGGCATCAGCGCCATGGCTATCCATGGCAATAAAAGCCAGAATGCCCGCACCAAAGCACTGGCTGAGTTTAAAGCCGGCGGCATCCGGGTGTTAGTGGCAACGGATATTGCTGCTCGTGGCCTCGATATCCAGCAATTACCGCAGGTCGTCAATTATGAGCTGCCAAATGTTGCTGAAGACTATGTGCACCGCATTGGCCGCACCGGTCGTGCCGGTGCCGCTGGTTTGGCGGTATCGCTGGTCTGTGCTGAAGAGATGAAAGAGCTGAAAGGTATTGAAAAGCTGATTAAACAGCTGTTACCACGCAAAGTTATCGAGGGTTTTGCGCCGCAGCAGTCGTTGCCCGAGACGATGTTAAGTACTGCACCGGTTAAGCCGAAGAAACCGAAAAAGCCAAAAACCTACGCTCAACCCAGAGCCTTAGTTAGCGCGAACACGGCGCGCTAAAGCAACACAAGCCGCCGGTTCGAAATATCCGGCGGCACTCTTGTTTCAACCGCAGATCGGCTTATACTCCCGTACAGGTCGTACTTTGGAGTTAGCTGGTATGTACGGGTATATTGCGCGGCAACCCATCTTTAACGCAGCAAAAGAGACCATCGGTTACGAGCTGCTATTTCACGATGGTGAGGTTAATTCCTTTCCGAAAATAGATGCCGACGAAGTTTTTGCCCGCCCGGAAATGCTGAAGCATAAGCAGCTAAGTTCTAATTAAGCGAACTTACTGCAGTCGTTTGCATTATTACCTCTAGTTTTTCTTAACAATATGCCAGCAGCGTTATGCACTCAATATTTCTATGTCTGTGGCGTCGCAGCAGCCATAAATCGCTGCTTTGCATACGTATGCACCAAAAAAAGGCATAACCTGACACGGAATCTGCGGTAATTTAATCAACATAACCAGATCAACAGACAAGGTAATCGCTGATGCAAATAAAACACGCCACCCTAAGCGCTCTGGCGCTGTCGATGTTGCTTGCTTGTGGTAAAGCACCTGCGCCGGAACAGGCTACGCCGGCAGCCGCCGCAAATCCTAAAACAGACGCCGCTGCAGAGCCTGCCGGTAAGCCCGTGGTGTATCAGGTATTTACCCGCCTATTTGGTAATACGAATACCACTAACAAGCCCTGGGGTACACTGGAAGAAAATGGTGTCGGTAAGTTTAGTGACTTTAACGATGCTGCGCTCAAAGGTATTAAAGCCTTAGGTACAACCCATATCTGGTATACCGGCGTGCCGCACCATGCGGTGATCCGTGATTATACCGCCTATGGCATCAGCAACGACGACCCTGATGTGGTAAAGGGTCGTGCCGGTTCACCCTATGCAGTGAAAGACTATTACAGTGTGAATCCGGATCTGGCTGACGACCCGGCCAATCGGCTGGAAGAATTCCAGGCGCTGATCGCCCGCACCCATCAGCATGGGATGAAGGTATTGATCGATATCGTCCCTAATCATGTGGCCCGGCGTTACGAGTCACTGGCTAAGCCGGAGGGTGTGCGTGATTTTGGTGCGGATGACGATACCAGCGTGGAATATGCCCGTGATAATAATTTTTACTATGTTCCGGGTTCCGCCTTCCAAGTTCCGACCTGGCCTGCAGATTATCAGGTGCTGGGTGGTGACGCTCACCCGCTTGCCGATGGCAAATTTGCCGAAGTGCCGGCGAAATGGACCGGTAATGGCGCCCGTTCGGTGCAGCCGGCTTTTGACGACTGGTATGAAACGGTAAAAATCAACTTTGGTGTGCGTCCGGATGGTAGTTACGACTTTGACAAACTACCGGCCGACTATGCTGAGAAAGATTGGCAAGCGCATTATCAGTTCTGGCAAGGCAAAGAAGTGCCCAACACCTGGATTAAATTCCGTGACATCGTGTTGTACTGGACTGCGATGGGCGTTGATGGCTTCCGCTACGATATGGCCGAGATGGTACCAGTGGAATTCTGGAGCTATTTAAATTCGCATATTAAACAACAAAACCCGGACGCCTTTTTATTGGCCGAGGTGTATCAACCGCATTTATACCGCGACTATATCAAGCTTGGTTTAATGGATTACCTGTACGATAAAGTCGAGTTTTACGACAGCCTGAAGCTGGTGATGCAGGGTAAAGGCCCGACGTCTGAGCTGGTGACCATTCAACAGCGGATGGCCGATATTGAACAGCATATGCTGCACTTTCTGGAAAACCATGACGAGCAGCGAATTGCTGCCCCGGAATTTGCCGGCGATGCACGCAAAGGGATGCCGGCGATGGTGGTGTCAGCCTTGATCAGCACATCCCCGACCATGCTTTATTTTGGCCAGGATGTCGGCGAACCCGGTGCAGCTGACGCTGGTTTTGGTAAGGCCAGCCGCACCACCATCTTTGATTACTGGGGCGTACCCCATCACCAACGCTGGATGAATGGTGGTAAATTTGATGGCGGAGCGTTAAGTCCGGCAGAGCGTGAGTTGCGGCAATTCTATGAAACCTTAATGCAGTTTAGTGCCAAGGCGCCGGCGTTAAACGGTGCCTACCGTGAGTTGCACACTGACAACCTGGCTGCCGGCAGTGCTTATTCAGAGCAGCAATTAGCATTCGCCCGTTATAACCAACAGCAGCAATTGTTAGTTGTTAGCCATTTTAACCCGCAACAGGGCATTGAATTCAGTCTGCAACTGCCGGCAGATTTAATCACCGCCTGGCAATTGAGTGATGGTAAATATTTACTGCAAGATCAACTGACGGGTAAAACTAATGAATTAGTCGTCACCGCCGGTAAGGGGGAGGTGCAAGTCAAGCTGGCAGCGCTGGGCTCTGTGGTGTATCAACTTAATCGGCAGGGGGAGTAATGTGCAAAGTGTTTAGTTGGGCCCTCACTACTGCGAGTGCCCTAACCTTATCGCTGGCGCCATTATTTGCACTGGCAGTTGAGCATTATCAAAGTCACCGCATTACGCCGCAAGGAGTGGTATTAACCACTGATCAGGGCGAAGTGAGCGTTGAGTTCTATAACCCGCACAGTGTCGCAGTTTGGTATCAGCCTGCCGGGGTAACTCAGTTACCCTCGCTGCTGATCGGTAATCCGGCGCAGCCGGTTGAGCTGGCGCTAGCCAGCTCCGAGCAGCAATTAACACTGCAAAGTGATGCCTTGCAACTGGTGATCAACAAAAGCCCGTTAAGTATTGCTTTTTACCGCGATGGCGAGCTGTTAACCCGGGATCAGGCCGGCCTAATTCAAGCAGATGGTCAGCTGGGTTTTGATTTTAGCCTTGCCGAGCAGGAAAAATTAGCTGGTGCCGGGCAGCGAGTGCTGGGCATGGATCGCCGCGGTCATAAGTTACCGCTCTATAACAAGGCACATTATGGCTACAGCACCGAATCGAGCCAGATGTACTTTAGCCTGGCCGGTATTTTATCCGATAAAAACTATATGTTGCTGTTTGATAATGGCGCCACTGGTGAGCTGGATCTGGGCCATAGCCAGACAGATCAGTTACGTTTTCGTGTTCAGGGCGGCCGCAGTAGCTATCTGCTGGTCGCCGCTGATACGACGCCTGAGCTGATCCAGCAGTATCTGGCGGTCAGTGGCAAACCGCCATTACCCGCGCGCTGGACCTTAGGCAACTATGCCTCGCGCTTTGGTTATCGCACCGAGGCAGAGGCGCGGGCGGTGGTGCAAAAATTCCGCGATCTTAAGCTGCCACTAGATGCCATTGTGATCGATCTGTACTGGTTCGGGCCGGATATTCAGGGCCATATGGGTAATCTGGACTGGGATCGTGAAGCTTTCCCGAATCCAGAGCAGATGCTGGCTGATTTTGCCGCCGATGGCGTTAAAACGATCCTGGTGACTGAGCCCTTTATTCTGACTAGCTCCAAGCGCTGGGATGAAGCGGTTGCAGCGGGGGCTATCGCACCGGGACCGGATGGTCAGCCAAAGACCTTTGATTTTTACTTTGGTAATACGGGTCTGGTTGATGTGTTTAATCCCAAAGCCGCCGATTGGTTCTGGCAGCGTTACCATGAGTTATTATCGCAAGGTGTTGGTGGTATTTGGGGCGATCTGGGCGAGCCTGAAGTGCACCCGGCCGATACCTATCATTATCTGCCGGGCATTGGCTTACAGCCTGCCGATGCAGTGCATAATGCCTATGGCCATCGCTGGGCTGAGTTGGTGCATCAGGGCTATCGCCGTGATTTCCCGGCACAGCGGCCCTTTATTATGATGCGCGCCGGCAGCTTAGGTTCGCAGCGCTTTGGTATGGTACCCTGGACCGGTGATGTCGATCGTAGCTGGGGCGGATTAAAGCCGCAGGTCGAACTGGCGCTGCAAATGGGCTTATTTGGTTTTGGTTGGATCCACTCTGACTTAGGTGGCTTTGCCGGTGGTGAAGTCTTTGATCCTGAGCTGTATATCCGCTGGCTGCAATATGGCGTGTTTCAGCCGGTGTACCGGCCACATGCCCAGGAGCATATTGCGCCTGAGCCGGTATTCCATAGCGACGAAGTGATTAACACCCTGCGCCCCTGGTTGGAGCTACGCTACCGACTGCTGCCATATAACTATACGTTGGCCTATCAGCATAGCCAAAGCGGGATACCGCTAATGCGGCCGTTGTTTTTCCTGGATGAGCAAAACGCCGCGCTACGCGATGAAGCCAACAGCTATTTATGGGGCGATGCCTTTTTAGTGGCGCCGGTAACGGAACCAGGCGTAACAAGCTGGCCGGTAAATCTGCCACAAGGTGTCTGGTTCGATTTCTTTAGCGGCGAGCGGCTGGAAGGTGGTCAGGTGCTACAGCGCCCGGTAACGATCGACACCATTCCGGTGCTGGTAAAAGCCGGTAGCTTTATTCCGATGACCGACAGCTTGCAACGCACCGCGGATTATCAGGGCAAGGCGTTAACGCTGCACTATTACGCCGATCAGAGTGTCGCTGCCAGCCAGTACAGCCTGTTTGAAGATGATGGCGTAACGCCGGATTCGGTTGCTAAGGGCCAGTATGAGCTGCTGCATTTCGCGGCCACGACGGAAAACAACAGGCTAACGCTGAACTTTAGCCGCGAAGGCGGGGAGTATCAGGGCACGCCGGCCAGCCGCGATTTAACGCTGGTGCTGCATAACCAACGTGGCAAGGCGCGCAAAATCTATCTGGATGGCCGTTATATCCCGATTGTTGCCCAGCCGCAGCGCTTTGCCCGCGGTGAAAATATCGCCTGGTATGACAAAGCGAATAAGCAGTTAAAGATTAAGCTGCCACTTACCGCAGAAACTAAGCAGCTAAGGTTGCACTACTAAACGGAGGTGGCGATGCGCTTAGGTTCTTTCAGGCTATTAAGTGTTATTGCATTAATGCTAGGTTGTTATAGCGTTTCGCCGCTTGCCGCTAGCATTAAGCGGGTTGAGCCACTGAACTGGTGGGTTGGTATGCAGCACCCGACTGTTGAGCTGATGTTGTACGGGGATAAGTTAGCAGAGCTGACACCTAAGCTCAGCTATCCCGGGGTTAGCATCAGCGCGGTACATCGTACCGATAACCCGAATTATCTGTTTGTCGAGCTGACGCTGTCTGCTGATGCGGCAGCAGGCACCTTGCCACTGCAGCTTTGGCGCGACGCACAGGCCGTACAGCAAGTCGATTACCCGTTATTGGCACGAAGTGACGGTTCGGCACAGCGTCAGGGCTTCTCACCAGCCGATGCGATTTATCTGATTACGCCGGATCGCTTTGTAAATGGCGACCCCAGTAACGACAGCGTACCCGGGATGCTGGAGCAAGCGAACCGGCAGGATGACAACGGCCGTCATGGTGGCGATCTGGCTGGGATGCAACAAGCATTACCGTATTTACAACAGCTGGGAGTGACTGCGGTTTGGCCAACGCCACTAACCGAGAATAATCAACCGGCTTTCTCTTATCACGGCTATTCTGCCACCGACTTTTACCGGGTAGATCCCCGCTTTGGCAGCAATGCGCAGTTCCGCGACTTTGTTGCAGCCGCCAATTCGCTCGGTATTAAGGTGATTCAGGATATTATTGTGAACCATATAGGCAGTAATCACTGGTGGCTGCCGGACTTACCGGCTAAAGACTGGCTGAACTTCCCGAGCGGCGATGGCAATGGCAACTTTGTGCCAACCAATCATAACCGCAGCACCATTCAGGACCCTTATGCGGCCGATATTGATCGCGAGCTATTTACCGATGGCTGGTTTGTTGACACCATGCCGGATCTGAATCAGCGTAACCCCAGATTAGCGACCTATCTTATTCAGAATAGTATCTGGTGGGTGGAATACGCCGGGTTGTCCGGTATCCGGGAAGATACCTATTCTTATGCCGATAAAGCCTTTTTAAGCGAGTGGGGCCGGCGCATTATGCAGGAGTATCCTCAGTTTAATATTGTGGGTGAAGAATGGAGCCCGAATCCGCTTATCGTCTCGTACTGGCAGGCCGGCAAGCAGAATAAAGATGGTTATGTTTCGCATACTCCGGCGATGCTCGACTTCCCGCTGTATGACGCCCTGCTAAAATCACTGGCAGAGCCGGAGAGCTGGAATAGCGGCTGGATCCGGCTGTATGAAATGCTGAGCAATGACCATGTCTATGCCAACCCCTTCAATTTAGTGATCTTTGAGGGTAACCATGACACCGCCCGCTTATTTTCAGTGCTGGGCGAAGATCAAGACTTGTTCCGGATGGCGCTAAGTTACCTCTTTACCATGCGCGGTATTCCACAGCTGTTTTATGGCACTGAGCTGGCGCTGACCAGCCCGCCACAGCGTGATGATGGCAAAGTACGGGCCGATTTTCCCGGCGGTTGGGCGGGCGATAAAGTCAATGCCTTTACCGGCGTGGGGTTAACGGATACCCAGCGCATGGCGCAGCAACTGGTCAGCCGGCTGCTAAACTGGCGTAAAACTGCCAGCGCGATCCATCAGGGTAAGCTACTGCACTTTGCGCCGGATCGCGGCACCTATACCTATTTCCGCTATAACGAGCAGCAAACGGTGATGGTGGTGCTGAATAAGCAGCCGCATCCGGTAACACTGGAGCTGGCGCGTTTTAGGCAGGTACTGCCTGCAGGTGTGCAGGCAACAGAGGTGCTAACCGGTGCGAAATTGCAGCTTAAGCAGCAGCTAACCGTGCCGGCGCGGGGCGTATTGGTATTAGATATTCGCTAAACTGCGACTGTTCTGCCATAGTTAGCAGTGATTTTTTCATTGTTTAACAGGGACTTTCCAATGCGAATTAAAGAACTGCTTGCTGTAGCCTGCTTGGTCGCGCTACTGCCATTGGCAGTAAGCGATGCCTGCACCCGGGCTGTCTATAAGGGCCCGGAGCAAACCATTATTACCGCCCGCTCGATGGACTGGAAAGATGAAATTCCGGCGAATCTTTGGTTATTTCCGCGCGGTATCGATCGCCGGGGCGAGGTCGGTCCCAACTCGGTACGCTGGACCGCCAAATATGGCAGTGTGTTGGCCAGTGTCTTTAGCGTGATTCGCAATGCCTTGGTGCCCTTTGGTATTTCCTCCGAAGCCGAACCCAATATTCCCTCGACCCGCTGGCGCAGTCTAAACCGGCGCAGCCGTTTGTGTTTGCCGGTCTGTAAAACCTATCAATCGCGGTGCCTTCGCGGCGTTGCGCCTTGCTGAATACGTATTCATCTTGTTCTTGCCGCTAAATGCAGGTATCAAACAGCCTGACAGGTAAATAATTATAAAACCGCAACAGAGACCATCATTATGCAAACCAAACCAAACCTTGGCTTTTGGCAGATTTGGAATATGTGCTTTGGGTTTTTTGGCATTCAGTTTGGCTTTGCCCTGCAAAATGGCAACGTCAGCCGAATCTTCCAAACCCTGGGCGCCGACATGGAGCAAATTCCGATCCTGTGGATCGCCGCCCCGCTAACCGGCTTATTGGTTCAGCCGATCATTGGCCACTTTAGTGATAAAACCTGGACTAAGCTGGGCCGGCGCCGGCCGTTCTTTTTATACGGCGCTTTAGCCACTACCGCTGCGCTGGTGATAATGCCAAACTCGCCGACCTTGTGGATCGCCGCCGGTATGCTGTGGATTTTAGACGCCGCCATTAACGTGACGATGGAGCCGTTTCGCGCCTTTGTTGGTGATAACCTGAATAAACAGCAGCGGCCGACCGGCTTTGCCATGCAATCCTTTTTTATCGGTGTCGGTGCGGTGGTCGCGTCTGCCTTACCCTGGATTATGACCAACTGGTTTGGTGTCGCCAATACGGCTGCCGAAGGCATGATCCCGGATTCGGTGGTGTACTCTTTCTATGCCGGTGGTGTGGTACTGTTTTTAGCGGTGGGCTGGACCATTATCTCCAGTAAAGAATATAGCCCGGAGCAACTGGCTGCCTTTGATGCCGCTGAGCAGGCAGCACACCCTAGTGCCCCTATGGCAACCCCGGCTCAGGATTACTGGCGTAGTGGCGCCGCTGCTGTGGTGATTGGCGTGGCAGCCTTTGCTGCGGTGGCATTCTGGCAGCTGGATAAGCAACTGTATTTACTCGGCGCCTTAGTTGCCGCCTTTGGTTTACTGCAATGGGCGGCCAGCTGGTTTAAGCAACAGCAAAACCGCAATATGCTGGTGCAGCTGACCGATGATTTATTTACCATGCCGAAAACCATGCGCCAACTGGCTGTGGTGCAGTTTTTCTCCTGGTTTCCGTTATTCGCGATGTGGATCTACACCACCGCCGCCGTTACCAGCTACCACTATGGCACCACCGATACGACCTCGGTAGCCTATAACAATGGCGCTGACTGGGTTGGGGTATTGTTTGCGGTGTATAACGGTTTCGCCGCTATCGCTGCGTTGCTGATCCCGCTACTGGTTAAAGCCACTAGTACGCAAAAAGCGCACTGTATTAACCTGTTATTCGGCGCCCTGGGTTTATTCTCCTTCTTCCTGATTAAAGATCCGGCGCTGCTGTGGTTACCGATGATTGCCATTGGTATTGCCTGGGCCTCGATTTTGTCACTGCCTTATGCGCTGCTATCTAACTGTTTACCCGCCCATAAAATGGGGGTGTATATGGGGATGTTTAATATCTTTATCGTGTTACCGCAGCTGCTGGCGGCAGCTATTCTGGGCAGCCTGGTGGGCTATCTGTTCCAGGGGCAGGCGATTTATGCGCTGGCGATTGGTGGCGTAAGTTATGTAATAGCGGCACTTTATGTGTTGCGGATAAAAACCGAAACAGTAAAGGGATAAACCATGTTAAGAACCTCATTAACCGCGCTGACGCTGGCGCTGGCACTTAGTGCCTGCAAGCCGGCGCCACAGCAAACTGAAACTGTTGCCGCACCGCTGGCGGCGAGCGCTGCAGCTGAGTCTACCCCCTGGTGGCAGGATGCGGTGTTTTATCAGATTTGGCCGCGTAGCTTTTATGATACGACCGGCGATGGCCATGGCGATTTCAATGGTATGACCGCCAAGCTGCCGTATTTACAGGAGCTGGGTATTAATGCCATCTGGTTAACGCCGATGTTTGAAGCGCCCTCCTATCACGGTTACGACTTTACTGAGTTTTATCAGGTGGAGCGTGACTACGGCAGTATGGCCGAATTTGAGGCCTTTATTCAGGCCGCTGATGCCAAAGGCATTAAGGTCATTCTGGATTTAGTGATTAACCATATCTCGCGTGAGCACGAGTGGTTTCAAAAGTCAGCCGAAGGCATCGCGCCCTATAAAGATTACTTTGTCTGGCGTAAGGACTTACCAGCCAAAGGCGAAGGCTGGGGCCATGCCTGGGCTGATAATGATCAGCCGGACGCAGTTTGGCACTTTGATGAGCGGCGCGGTGAGTATTATTACGCCGCCTTTGGTGCGACCCAGCCGGATCTGAATTTAGAACACCCGGATGTGGTGGCCGAAATGAAGAAGATGGCGAAATTCTGGTTGGACAAGGGTGTGGCCGGTTTCCGCTTAGATGCGGTGCGCTTTGTGATGGAAAGTGGCCCGGATGGTCAGGCCGATTTGCCGGCGACCATTGATTATTGGCGCGATTTTAATGCCTTTGTCAAAAGCGTGAACCCGGAAGCTTATTTAGTTGGCGAAGCCTGGGTTGATATCCCGATTGCCGCCAAATATTGGGGCAACGGTGAGGGGCTGGATCAGGGTTTTGACTTTGAAGTGGGTTATAAAATTATTGGTCAGCTGCAGCAAAATGCTGGCAATGCTGCGCAGTTTGGTACTATTAGCGGCACCCAAAGTGGCGAATTACACCCGCTACAGGAAAACCTGCAACGCCGTCTGGATTCGTCCGCGCCACTGGCGTTCTTCACGCCGTTTTTAACTAACCATGATCAGGACCGCGTCGCTTTTCAGTTAAGCGGTGATCGTGCGGCGGTACTGCAAAAATCCAAACTGGCCGCGGCCATGCTGTTTAGCTCGCCCGGTACTAAGTATCTTTACTACGGTGAAGAGATTGGCTTAACGCAGGCACAAAGTGGCCACGATGTATACAAACGCGCACCGATGCTGTGGAACACTGAGGCCCAGGCTGGCTTTACTGCAGCGCCGCTTAGCTGGGTAGAGCAAAAAGAGCAGTTTACCGTGCAGTTTGCCGATTGGTGGCCGGGCTTTTTACAGCAGCAGTTAAGCGTCGGTGGTAATACCGTTGCAGAGCAACAAGCCCAGCCAGACTCACTGTGGCGGCTGTATCAGTTCTTAATCGCGCAGAAAAAGCAGCGGCCCGAGCTAAAACTGGCAGGCAGCTATCAGGTGACAGAGCCTGTTACCGGCCTGCTGCAGATTGACCGCGAGTTAAATGGCAGCCATACCCGCTTTGTGCTGAACCTGAGTGAACAGCCGTTAGATATTAGTGCCACCCTGGATAGCAAGCTCAAGGCCAGCTGGGGCTTTGATCTTAATGCCAGTCAACTGGCTCCCTATGGTTTAGTAGTGCTGCAAAGCCAATAAGGTCTCCCTGCTCCCGGTTGCAGTAGGTTGTCGCTGCCGGGAGTTTCTGCTGTACAGATCTGTTGCGACTAAAAGCCGATAGTCCCCTGTCTAAGTCCGCGCTACACTGACTATATTATCCTTAGCTAAGGGAATGCCGGATGTCGCATCGCGCCCATTTATTTTCGTTACGGATTTGCCATGCTTTGCGTGAGAGTCTGGCCGAGGGTTATAACCGGCACAAGCTGGTCAAAGACTTACTGGCCGGTGTTACGGTCGGCATTATTGCGATACCGCTGGCGATGGCGTTGGCGATTGCATCCGGTGTACCACCTCAATATGGGCTTTATACGGCCATTATCGCCGGTTTTGTGATTGCCCTGACCGGCGGCTCACGTTTTAGTATTTCCGGGCCGACTGCTGCCTTTGTGGTGATCCTGTATCCGATAGCGTTAAAGTACGGTTTAAGTGGTCTATTGCTCGCCTCAGTGCTGGCCGGAGTGATGCTGGTGGCGATGGCGCTGTTTCGCTTGGGCCGCTTAATTGAATATATCCCGGAGTCAGTAACCCTCGGCTTTACCTCAGGTATTGCAATTGTGATCGTGATTTTGCAAATCAAAGACTTCTTTGGTTTGCCATTGGCGGCGTTACCTGAGCATTTTGGCGATAAGATCTGGTTACTTGGCCAGCAATTACCACACTTTGCCTGGCCAAGCTTGTTGATCGCTACTGTCACACTGGCAGTAATGATTGGCTGGCGCCGTTTAAATACTGCTATTCCGCCGCATCTGCCGGCGCTCTTGGTCGGTACCTTACTGGGGTTGTTATTACTGCAATTTGGTATTGATTTACCGACGGTGGCCTCGCGTTTTAGTTATACCGCTGCTGATGGCAGCCTGGCTGCCGGGGTGCCGCCGTACTTGCCCTATTTTGACTGGCCCTGGAACCGCCCCGGCCCCGCTGGTGAGCCACTGAGTTTTAGCTGGCAGCTGGCAAAAGATTTATTGGCTGCCGCCTTTGCTATTGCCATGTTAGGGGCCATTGAATCGCTACTCTGTGCGGTGGTGCTGGATAATGCCAGTGGCCGGCGCCATAGTGCTAATAGCGAATTATTGGGGCAGGGCCTCGGGAATATTATTACGCCGTTCTTTGGTGGCATTACGGCCACCGCGGCGCTGGCGCGCTCATCAGCGAATTTTAAAGCCGGCGCCCAGTCGCCCATCGCTGCTATGGTGCATGCCTTGGTGGTGCTATTCGCTTTATTACTGCTAACACCAGTGTTGGCCTATCTGCCAATGGCAGCTTTAGCCGCGCTGTTGGTCATGGTGGCCTGGGGCATGAGTGAAGCCCCGAAAGCCTGGCACTTACTGAAAACCGCGCCACGAGGCGATGTGCTGGTGTTTTTAGTCTGCCTGTTACTGACCGTAGTATTTGATATGGTGATCGCCATTACCGCCGGTATTTTGCTGGCAACCATGCTGTTTATGAAAGATATTGCTGCGATGACTAAGGTCACAGATATCAGCGGCAACCGCAAGCAAGTTGAACAGGCATTACCTGAAGGTTGGAAGGTATTAAAAATCAGCGGCCCGCTGTTTTTTGCCGCTGCCGATCGGATTTTTGCCGAAGTGGCACTGATTAGCCAGCAGCAACGGGGGCTGATATTGTATATGGACGGTGTGCCACTACTAGATGCCGGTGGTCTGGCTGCCTTGGATAAGTTGTTAGATCACTGCCGTAAACAAAGGGTGGAATTATTGATTGCTGATCTGCAGTTTCAGCCACTAAAAACCCTGGCTAAGGCCGGCGTTAAGCCAGAGCCGGGGCAGCTGACGTTTTACCCGACCTTACGCGAGGCGCTGGAGCAGCTTGCTGGTCGCCAGGCAGAGCAAACTTTGCCTGACGCTGCGCTACTCAGTTAGCGGGCGAGCCGGCAGCACCACAGGATTGCCGTACCACCAGTTTAGGTTCGATCAGCGTATCAGTAATCGGCTGGTTGTTGATCAGTTTCAGCAGGTTATTCACTAATAGCTCACCGGCTTTGCTGGTATCCTGCTGAATAGTACTTAAGCCCGGTGAGGCAAAAGAGGCGGCGGGGATATCATCAAAGCCCATCACAGCGATCTGCTCTGGTACGTTAATGCCACGACGTTTCAGGCAGCGCATTACGCCAATCGCAATCAAGTCACTGGCGCAGAAAATCGCATCGATACTGACACCACTGTCCAGCAAGGCAGCAGTGGCTTGATCGCCGGCACTTTCGGTTGAGATCGCATCAAAATGCGGTACCTGTTGTGGCGTAATCCCGGCTTTGGCAAGTGCATCAATAAAGCCCTGATAGCGGGCGCTGAATTCCGGGCTGCCCTCTGAAGCATTACCAATAAAAGCAAAATGGCGGTGGCCGGTATGCAGTAAATGCTCGCCGGCCAGATAGCCACCCTGCCAGTTATTGCTGCGAATAGTAAACTCCGGATGGCCTAGTACTTCGGCCCCCCAGCAGACAAAGTGAGTTTGCTGCGCCAGTAATTTGGCCAGCTTTTCTTCGTAATCAACATAGTCGCCATAGCCCAGCAGGATAATGCCATCGGCTTTCTTACTGTCTTCATAGTCGGCATGCCAGTCGTCACTGAGTTGCTGAAACGACACCAGTAAATCCTGGCCGTTACGGGCGCAGGCGCGGGTAATGCTGCCAAGCATCGATAAAAAGAACGGATTGATCAGCGACTCGTCGGTGGTGGGATCTTCAAACAGCAGTAACGCCAGCGTGCTGCTGCGCTGTTTGCGCAGATTACTGGCATTTTTATCCACCTTATAGTTCAGCTGGCGGGCAATCGCCTGCACCTTTTCGCGGGTTTCTTTGTTTACCTGTGGGCTGTCACGCAGCGCACGCGACACCGTGGACTGCGATACTCCGGCCAGATAGGCGATATCAAAAGAGGTGGCTTTATCTTTCATGCTGTACTCTTAGCGGCGATACCTGCTTGTACGTTAACACGGCGTCACAGGTTTAGTCTCGGTATCATAGAGTGAATCGGTGTCAGATTCAATGCACAGCAGCGGCGGTAACCATTCGGCATTTTGCAGCTAAAGGCCGCTTTTCTAACGAAATTTCGCTCTGGTTGTCGCAGGGCTGAGCCGGTATGATGCGCCCTCCCGGAGGTTTGTCATGAAATTCGTCTCACCCTCACTCTGGCAAGTGATGTTACTGGCTGCAGTGATTGCTATCACCCCACTGGCAATAGATATGTATTTGCCAGCCTTACCGCTGATGGCCTCAGCCTTAGCTACTACTAATGCTCTGGTGCAACAATCGTTAAGTATTTATCTGGCGGCCTATGCGCTGGGTATGCTGTTATTTGGTCCCTTGGCTGATATGCTGGGGCGCCGCCCGCTGGCATTATTTGGCTTAACCGGCTTTCTGGTCGCCAGTTTGGCGCTGAGTCTGGTAAGCAGTATCGAAGGTTTTTTACTTTGGCGTGCGTTACAGGCATTTTGTGGTGCGGCAGCGACAGTGGTGATCCCCGGTATAGTGCGGCATCTTTACCAACAGCATACGGCTAAGGGCATGTCCTATGTGTCGATGATTATGATGCTGGCGCCGCTGATTGCACCTGCAATTGGCAGCGGCGTGATGTATGTCACCCACTGGCAGCATATCTTTTCGTTGCTGGCGTTGTATGCCGCCATTATGCTGCTATTGTGCTGGCACTTTTTACCAGAGATTAAACAACAAAGTGGCAATAGCGCCCGGCCGGCATTTTTCAGTGGCTATCAGCAGGTGTTTGCTAACCGCTCAGCCTGGCCCTTTATCGCCATTTCGATGTTTGCGTCCTTTAGCTTTTTTACCTTTCTCACGGCCGTATCTTTTGTCTATATCAGCTATTTCGGCGTCAGCGAGCAGCTATTTGCGCTGCTATTTGGTTTAAACGTCTCTGCTTTGATGCTGGCGAACTTTACTAACAGTCGACTGGTAACCCGGCTGGGGCCAATGCGGATGCTGAGTATTGGCCTGGTGCTGGCTTTATTGGCGGCAACCAGCCTGACGGCGGTTAACGCAGCCGGGTTGGGGTTATGGTTTACGGTATTAAGTATTGCGCCGCTGATGGCCAGCTTAGGGCTGATGGCGACGAATGCTGATGCGCTGATCCTGATGCAGTTTCCACAGCACAGTGGCACCGCAACGGCAGTAATTGGTACCTTACGCTTTGGCAGTGGCGCTTTGGCCGGTCCGTTGTTGGGCTTACTTTATACCGGCACGGCATTACCGTTCTCGTTGCTGATGCTGGCCGGTACTTTGTGTATTTTAGGTTCAGTGATCTGGGCTAAAGCCCTCGGTCACTAGACGATTACTAAATCTTACAGGCGCCGCCGCTACACTCGTCATCGTCATCGCCAAACTGCGGTTCAGCGGCAGCGCTATTAGCGGCAGCCAGCTGGGCCGCGACGGAATCTTCGGCGGCGTCAAAATCTAAATGGTCTAAGTCGAGGTCAAAGTCTGACATGGCAAGGTTTCCTGGTTGCTGTGGCAGCAGAATCGCTGCCATGGCAGCAAGTGTAGCAGAGCTGGAGGCGACTGAAAAAGCCTGAGCAGTAATTTCGTCAGCGGGCTATCCCTGCTATCATAGCGCAACTTTTCCAGCCGGCCGGAGCTTACCGATGACGACTTTAACGCTGCAAACCCCTGATGATTGGCACCTGCATTTTCGTGATGGCGATATGTTACTGGAAACCGTACCGGCCACGGCGCGGGTGTTTCAGCGTGCTATCGTGATGCCTAATTTAGTGCCACCGGTTACCACCGCCGAGATGGCAGTTGCCTACCGCGATCGTATTCTGGCAGCACGGCCGGCCGGTAGCCGCTTTCAGCCGCTGGTCACCTTATATTTAACCGATAAAACCAGCAAAGCTGATATTCAGCAAGCCAAAGCGGCAGGGGTCGTGGCGGCTAAGTTATATCCGGCCGGTGCCACGACGAACTCCAGCTCAGGTGTCGCGGCGCTGGATGCCTTATATCCGGTATTTGAGGCAATGGCCGAAGCCGGTATGTTGCTGCTGATCCATGGCGAAGTGACCGATCATGAAATTGATATCTTCGACCGTGAGAAAGTATTTATCGACCGCTACCTGCAGCATATCGTGGCGCGCTTGCCGTCACTAAAGGTGGTGTTTGAGCATATTACTACTGCTGACGCCGCCAGCTTTGTTGCCGAAGCCTCAGCTAATGTGGCCGCAACGATTACGCCACAGCATTTACTGTTGAACCGTAATGATATGTTAGTCGGTGGTATCCGGCCGCATAACTACTGCTTGCCGGTATTAAAACGCCGCACTCATCAGGAAGCGCTGCGTGCCGCGGTGGCCAGCGGCTCAGCCAAGTTTTTCCTCGGTACCGACTCGGCGCCGCATGAAAAACACCGCAAAGAATCGGCCTGCGGCTGTGCCGGCTGCTACAGCGCGCACAGTGCTATCGAGTTATATGCGCAGGTGTTTGATGAGCTGGGCTGCCTCGATAAGTTGGAAGCCTTTGCCAGCCACTATGGTGCTGATTTCTATGGTTTACCGCGCAACAGCGGCACCATTACGCTGGTACAACAGGAATGGCAGGTGCCGGCGGAAATTATTCTGCCAAACGGTCATCCGATAGTGCCATTTTTCGGTGGTCAGACCCTGAAATGGAAATTACAGCAGGGTATTCAGTAAACACAGATTGCTGAAGATTATTGCCGCAGATATTGCAGTAACCGATCTAAAGCCCGGTAACTGAGCGCTTCCAGCAAGTGGGGGCGCTCAATTTGCGGACTCTGCTGCAGATCGGCAATAGTGCGGCTGACTTTTAGTAGCTTGTGATAGGTCCGGGCTGATAATTTAAATTTCTGTAGGGTGTTTTCTAAAAACGTCGCATCGCTGCTACTCAATGGGCAGTACCGATTCAGCTCCCGCCCTAATAAACGGGCATTGGCTTTGCCCTGACGCGCTAATTGCAATTGCCTGGCGGCCAGCACCCGTTGCTGCACCTGCTGGCTGCTTTCTTCCGCTTGCTGACTGCTCAGGCTACCTGCGGGTAATAACGGCACTTCGATTTGTAATTCAATCCGTTCCAGAAAAGGCCCGGACAAGCGGTTCAGGTAACGCAGAATTTCACCATGATTGGCGCGGCCGTCCTCATGATGGCCGGTGGGGCTGGGGTTTAGCGCCGCCACCAGCTGAAATTGTGCCGGAAACTCGGCCTGCCTTGCGGCCCGGGAAACGTGAATCGTCCCGGTTTCCAGGGGTTCCCGTAATACATCCAATACTTTACGCGGAAATTCGGTGACTTCATCTAAAAATAACACCCCGTGATGCGCCAGTGAAATTTCACCCGGCCTGGGTACTGACCCGCTGTCATTTGCAGTAATTAATGAGACTATAGGTAAATTTTACTTAAATATCGGGCTGTTTTTTTCACAATTAAGTGAGACAGTTATTCAGAAATAGATGATACCGAGGTATAAATGAGTAGTAATAGTCGATACCAGCCCATACCTAAACAAACACGTAAAATAAAACCTACACGTAGAAGTGTGTCAGGCGTATACGCATTTAGAGGTGAAACCTCTATTCCTTACGAATCTACACTAGAACGTGATTTCATCATTCGCAATGAGTTTGACCTTGGTGTTTCAGAAATAATTCCTCAGCCAGTGGTCATCCCATTTAAAACAAGAAGTGGACGCACATATTCATACACTCCCGATTTTTTGGTTTATCGGTCGTTAGGTCTTGCAACTTATTCTCGATATCCAAAGCCAGTTCTAGTGGAGGTAAAACCATACACGGAGTGGAAAAAAAATTGGCGTGAATGGTCTGCTAAATGGAAAGCTGCACGTAGATTCGCTCGGGAACAAGGCTGGGAGTTCAGGATATACGATGAGTCCAGAATTAGAGATGAAGTCCTAAAAAACATTATGTTTTTAAGTCGATATCAGCGCCTGGAATTCTCAAATGAAGATAGTATTCATATCATTGAATCAGTGAGAGAGCGTGGGGCTGTTGAGTTTCATGCTTTGCTGGCTAGGCACTTCATGGGTATTTATCGAGCTACTGGGATATCACACATATGGCATTTGGTCGCGACCAACCAATTGAAATGTGACCTATCCATTCCGTTATCTGACTTTTCTGAATTATGGGTCAACTGAATATGGACAGAGAATTCGAAGATGAAAAAGAAGTCGGCTCATTTCCGGTAAACCGTGCCGTAGTCGATACTCAGATTGGCAATTATGTTGTCCACGATACTATTGTTTATCGCATCTCTGAGGTTTTGGATTTTGAGTCGATCATAGGCGTCTCCGTTGATACGGGGAAAAGCAAACCTCTGCGTATTAAAGAGCTTACTCCATTTGAAGAAAACGGCGGTCCAAGCGGTTCAATAGGGCTTGATCAACAGGCAATTGCTGACAAAGATTGGCAAGTAGCAGAGCAACGTTACTTGGCAATTAAGCCATTGCTCAATCAAAGCTTTATTTCTAAATCAGACTTTGAGGCTAGAGCAAAAGAAGTTAAAGCCAGTACTGCCACTCTTTATCGTTGGCTCAGCAGATTTAAAGCATATGGGGTTGTATCTGCCCTAGTTCCTCGTAAACGTGGATGGAAGGAAGGGAATAAACGGATCACCGGTGCCATTGAACTCATTATTGATGCGGCTATCAAGTCTGTTTACCTTACACAGCAGCGCTCACGTGTGCACAAGACCGTTGAAGAGGTAAGACGGGTATGCGAGCTAAGGGGAATTGCTGCACCTGCTGGGAATACCATTAGAGAGCGTATAAAGGCAATACCTGAAAAGGTGCGCTTAAGGTCTCGAGGTGAAGCGGAGAAAGCCAAAAATAAGTACTCAGCAACTCCTGGGCGCTTTCCAAATGCAGATGCTCCTTTGCTTGTTGTTCAGATCGACCACACACCTCTTGACATCATTTTAGTAGATGATGAATACCGGCTGCCAATTGGTCGACCATGGATAACGCTGGCGATCGACGTATATAGCCGCATGGTAACTGGATATTATGTTTCGTTTGACCCACCTTCTGAAACATCAGTCGCAATGTGTGTTGCCCATTCTATTTGTCCAAAGGATGAATGGTTGTTGTTGCACGGCGTCAATGCTGAATGGCCTGTCTGGGGTAAACCTAGAACTATCCACGTTGATAACGGAGCGGAGTTTCGCTCGGGGACGTTCAGAAAGTCTTGCTTGATGCACAATATAAATCTCGAATTCAGGCCTGTTAAGCAGCCTCAATACGGTGGGCATATAGAACGTCTGTTAGGGACGTTTTTATTTGAAATCCATGATTTACCAGGAACGACGTTTTCGTCCATCAAAGACCGCGACGGCTATGACTCTGATAAGCATTCAGCAATGACGAAATCAGAGTTCGAGACATGGCTAGCGGGGCATATATGTCGTGTTTATCATAAACGCCCACACTCCTCACTTGGAATAACACCTTTTAGGCAGTGGGAAATTGGTGTCTTTGGTAATGAACAAGTCGTCGGATCTGGGCTACCACCACGGCCAGCAGACCGACTCACGTTGTTACTCGATTTTATGCCATGCGAGATGAGAACAATTCAGTCATTCGGCGTCACCATTGATTATTTACCCTACTACGCAGATGCGTTACGACCTTGGATTAATAGTGCAGACCCAGACAACCCAGAAAAGAAACGTAAGTTTATCTTTCGATATGACCCAAGAGATTTAAGTAAGATTTGGTTTTTTGATCCCGAAATCAAGCAGTACTTTAAAGTACCTTTTGCCGATCTAAAATTTCCGCCTATTAGCGTTTGGGAGTATAGATTGGCAAAGGAACGTCTTAATGCTGAAGGGAAAAAGAGTTTCAACCAGTTTGAAGTTTATCAAGCGATTACTGATCTCAGAAATCATGTGGAAGAATCTAAAGCTAAAACAAAACGTGCCCGAAGGTTAGCTCAGCGACGAGTTGAGCATGAGAAGTCTCGCGAAGAAATTGCAGTATTGTCCGTAGAGAGTTCATCACCGACAAATTTTGTTGCAAAACCTAGTCTTTCTAATGACTTATTAGACGGTGATATCGAAGCATTTGGAGACATACTATGAATTCACTTGAGCATATACATAAAGATTTCAGGCATGTTGTTGGCTTTTCCGACGCAGATAGGGTCCACTTCATTAACGAAAAACGCTGGATTGGTTATGATCAGGCTCACCATATTCTGGATACGATGCAGAATCTGATGCAAATGCCTAAGCGAACTAGGATGCCTAGTCTTCTAGTCGTGGCCGATAGCAACAATGGGAAAAGCACTATCGTTGAGCGTTTCAAAGATATTTATGGGCAAGCATACGTAAATGATCATTCAGACCCGGTTAAACCTGTGATCGTTGCGGAATCGCCACCCGCAGCAGATGAAAAAGGACTATTAGTCTCAATTCTCGAGCAGTTCTACGCTCCATATAGAGCGACAGACCCGGTTGTGAAATTGCGGTACCAAGTCATTCATTTATTTCGCTCATGTAATACCCAAATACTGATCATTGACGAATTTCATTCATTGGTTACCGGCACGGCGATAAAACAGCGGGAGGTGATGAATGCCATCAAGTTGCTCTGTAATGAGTTAAAGATCCCTATCGTTGGTGTTGGCACTCGTGAAGCCGTCCGAGCCTTACATACGGATCCTCAGCATGCTAGCCGGTTTGATGTCATTACATTGCCTACATGGGAACTCAATAAATCATTTCAGAGGTTGCTGGCAGCGTTCGAGACAGTACTTCCGCTGAAGTTAGCGTCCCAGCTGCATCTTCCTGAGACTGCAACCCTCCTACATACGATCTCAGAGGGTAACATCGGTAACTTGCATAGTTTACTACGCCAGTGTGCGATTAAGGCCATTCGGTCTGGTCAGGAACAAATCACTAAAGCCATCATTGAAGAACATAAATGGATCCGACCTACTCGTGGCATTCGGGAAGTTCAGTTGTAAGTTCTAAATGGGGTCTTCCCGTCCCCTTGTTTGCAGATGAAGGGTTAGCGTCCTTCTTACTGCGGCTAAGCTACGCATATGGACTTGAGAGCATTGCTTTGGGGGAGATACTCTGGCCGAAGCAACGAGTCTGGACTACGGATACTGACAGAATGGAGCAAAGCAAGCTTTTGGTTCTGTCTCAAGTTACTGGCATCGAGATTGCACTACTTAATAAAACGACATTGGATTTTATTGAATCAAGAATTTCAAGTCGTAAGCCATGCCACAGATTAGGGATCGTAACTCCCTGGATACTCCCTTTAGGATGTAAAAACCGACAACGTGAAGGAGGATACAGTGTTCGGCGTCAACTATCTTG
>NZ_LCWL01000091.1:0-8619 GCF_001441695.1 Alishewanella sp. WH16-1
CTTTAAGATGGAATGGTATAACTTGCCCTGCTCTACCAGCTGCATGACTGCTGTCGCGGTAAATTGCTTGGTGAGTGAGCCGATATCAAATACCGTAGCATTATCAAAGGCGCGCTGCTTTTCCCGGTCGGCCAGGCCAAAGCTTTGCTGAAAGATTAGGGTATCGGATTTAGCAATTAATACGGTGCCGGAAAACGCCGATTGCTCAAGTTTTTGCTGCCACGGCGGCAGCGGTTCGCTGGCGGATACCGCTAAGCTGGCAACTAGCGTAAGTGCGCCGGCGATAATAGAGCGGAGTTTTGGCTTGGTTCTTGTTGGTTGCAAAATTGTTTGTCCTTGTGGTGTATGATCTACGGCCAGCTGGCTACCACGACAGGCCATAAAGCGCCCACACCAACAGTACCAGTACGATAACTGAGGTAAATATTGTCGGATACCACAGCCCCTGCTCTGCCATGCTGGCCATTTGCTCACCAGCCTTGTTAGGTATTTGCCTGCTTAGTGCTGCGAACTAAGAAATAAAAGCACACCACCAACAACAGATAACGCGGCAGCGTTGTAATTAAGCTATTGAGCGTTTGAGGTTGTGATTGCACAACGAAATATAGCTGTAAGAGTACTAAAGGCGCGAGCAACAATGCGTAAAACGTAAAATCTGGCTTTCTGATTACCAACTTACAGGCGAAAGCTACCACTAAAAATGCCGCCGCCAGCGGCACTGCGATAGTGAATAAGTCGACCAGCGTGAATGCAAGTAAGCTTGATACTTGAGCTACAGACTTTAGCAGGTTAGCGGGTATCGCTACTGCAGCACCAATGCCAATAATTGCGATTGATGCATAAGCTAGTGCAACACCTAAAATGACGGCGATTATTCGATTTGCTATTTGATCCATCCATTTACTCCTTGTTTTGCCGACCTTACCGTATGTTAGGCGTCTACTTTATTGGGGGAGGTCCACTGGCGTGGAGTAACTTGTTAGCTGCGTTGTCCAAGGGGCGAACCTGATAGTGATAACGGCCTGAGGTATCCCCAGAAATTTTGTAGTTAGAATAAAAATTTAGGCGATTAGGGAACATTCATGGCGGTTCCCGATCTGATCATTCGCCAACAATCCCACATCGCGGATGCTCACCATAAATGTTAAAACTATGCTCGCTGATTTCCTCCGATTTGTCACCCCCAAAAACCATGCATAAAGCCAGATTTTCTGTCTTGTTAGACGCGGTTACTGCTCTTGCTCCGATATTGCCCAACATGCCCGCAATCTGGAGCACGATAACCGTTTAAGCATCACACTGTATCATCAGGCAAGTGCCGGTGATCAGAATACGGAAGCCCGCTTAACCTTAAATGGCCACGCGCAAAAACTCACCTACGAGCAAGAATGGCAACAGGCCGCTCCGGCCTGGCAAGCGCGGGTGCTGCTTACCCAACAGGCTCGCCTGGCTGCTGTCTAAGGCTCATCAACTGCGACAGAGTCCGGTTTCCCAATCTTTCCAGACCGGCTGCAGGCCTCGGCTTGCCATGCTGGCCGCAACTTGCTGGACACTGCGCTGATCATCGGTGCTAAATTGCTCCAAACTGGCTGTTGCATCGGCATAAGCGCCCGGGGCAGTGCGGGAGCCGGCACTGATACTGGTGATAGCCAGCGGCACCACATGATCGCGAAAATGCGCCGATTCCCGGGTGGATAAACTGAGCTCCAGCTCAGGATCAAATAAGCGCCAGGCGCAGATCAGTTGTACCAATTGTTTATCGCTGATCAGGGTATCGGATTGATGTTGCTGTAGCACCTGATCGGCCAAGCCACCCGCGCAGGGTCGCAGTCGTGGAAACGACATACTGTAGCGGCTGCGCCAATAATGTTGCTGCAAGTAACGCAGGTGCAAGGCCAGATATAACGAGTCTAGCCGCCAATCGCCTAACCCCAGCAAAGCGCCAAGGCCTATTTTATCTACCCCGGCCTGCCCCAGTCGCTCTGGTGTTGCAAGGCGCCAGTCAAAATCCATTTTTTTCCCTTTAAGATGGTGTTTAGCATAGCCGTGGCGATCATAGGTTTCCTGATACACCAAAACACCATCGAGCCCATACTGCCTAAGCTCAGCATAATCACGGCTGGCCAGCGGCTGCACCTCTAGCAGTACATAGCTAAAGTAGCGCTTTACCACCGGCAGCACCTGCTTAAAGTACGAGAGCCCGACTTTTTTTTCATGCTCGCCGGCGACCAGTAATACCGTTGCAAAGCCTTGTGCTTTTATGGCCTGACATTCTTGCTCGACCTCAGCCAGCGTCAGGGTGCGCCTTTTTAGCGCATTGCTCATCGAGAAACCGCAATAACTGCAATCATTCGCGCATAAGTTGGATAAATACAGCGGAATATAAAACTGCAGCGCATGGCCAAAACGCTGGCGGGTAAGCAGCTGCGCCTGGCTGGCCATTTGCGCTAAAAAAGGCGCGGCTGCCGGTGAAATTAACGCTGCGAAATCATCCAGATCACGGCGCTTTTTTGCTAAAGCACGCTGCACCGCAGCCGTATCGGCCTGCATAATTTTTTGCTGCCACTGCTGGCTATCTTGCCTGGCCAGCAGCAAACTAAAACCGCTGGGCTCAAGCTGCAGCGCTTGCGCATCATTCGCCATGCGCCCACCGGCTAAGGCATTGCTTGTCATAGGCTCTCCAAAAAGGCCGTTAATGGGCTGCTGGCCACTGCATATTGCTGACGGGCAGCTAAACCAGCTTGCTGGGCTAACTCCCCGGCCTGGCAGGCCAGTTTAAAGGCTTGCGCCATCGCAATAGGATCAGCGGCACTGGCAATGGCGGTATTAACTAATACCGCTGTAGCGCCTAACTCCAGCGCCTCGCTGGCATGACTTGGCGCACCAATACCAGCATCAACTATCACCGGCACCCGGCTTTGCTCCACAATAATGCGTAAAAAATCGCGGGTTTGCAGGCCCTGATTTGAGCCAATGGGCGCGCCCAGCGGCATCACCGCTGCGCAGCCGACTTCTTCTAAACGTTTACACAGCACCGGATCGGCGCCGCAATACGGCAACACCACAAAGCCTTTGGCCACCAACAATTCAGCGGCTTTAAGCGTTTCAATGGGATCGGGCAATAAATAGCGCGGATCAGGGTGAATTTCTAATTTTAGCCAGTGCGTTTGCAATGCTTCACGCGCCAGCTCAGCCACAAACACGGCTTCTTCGGCGGTGCGAGCACCAGAGGTATTTGGCAGTAGCTTAACGCCCAGTGCGCTAAGCACCGGTAAAATTTCATCCTGACGTGTCATCAAATCGACCCGCCTAAGCGCCATGGTGACCAGCTCGGTACCACTGGCTGCTAAACTTTGCTGCATTAAACCAGCACTTTGAAATTTACCGGTGCCGGTTAGTAAACGTGATTGAAAAGTATGTCCTGCTATTTGATAGGCCATATTTACCCTCCAGCTATGGCAGTAAACAGCATAATCGTATCGCCATCGTTAAGCGGCTGAGTATCCCAGCAACTACGCGGGATCACCTGCTGGTTAATGGCAACCGCGATACCGGGGCGTAGTTGTTGTTGACCGGCCAAAAACTCTGCCACCGTGCAAGGCGGCGTTAATGCAATAGGTTGTTGATTAAAATAAATCAGCATCGTGTTTGCTCTCTTGAATCGAATTAGGGCGAAAAAGGTTAGCTGTCGCTGACAGCACAGATCGGACATGCCGGATCCTGTTGCAGCGTTAACTGACTACTCTGGCCGTGCAGACCATCAAAACAGTGCAAGCGGCCAAAGGACACATCGCCTATTTGCAAGAGGTGTTTAAGCGCCAGTAGCGCTTGCTGGCAGGCCACCAGGCCAACTAATGGCCCCAAGATGCCGCTTTGTAAACAGCTGGGGCTATCCTGCCAATCGGGGTATAAGCACTGATAGCAGCCCTGCCCCAGCCAAGGCTTAAGCGCTAATAGCTGCCCTTGCCAGCCACTGGCCGCGCCGCTAATTAGCGGTACCTGCCGTAAATAACAGGCCTGATTAATCGCTAAGCGACTGCTGGCGTTATCAGTAGAATCCAGCACCAGATTAACCCCAGGTAACAGCACCAGCAGATCAGGCAAGGTTAAACGCGCTGCCAGAGGGGTAATGACCAGCTCCGGGTTTTGCGCCTGTAACCGCGCTTTGGCTGCATCGACCTTTAACTGGCCAACCTCGGCACTGCTATAGAGTAATTGCCGGGGTAAATTGCTTAAGCTCACGCGATCATCATCGGCCAGCAGTAAATGCCCCACGCCAGCTCCGGCTAAATAGGACGCGACCACGCAGCCTAAACCGCCTAAACCAATAATCAACACCTTGCTATGCAACAATCGCAATTGCTGGCTCTCATCCATTTCCGGCAGCAGCAGTTGTGCGCTATAGCGCAACTGCTGGGCTGGCGTTAGTTCAGACACAGGCGTCTACCTCACCTTTTACATCGCCCGGCGCTTTGCTTACCGTCAAGGCTGACGCAGGCATCACTTGCTGAGCTTGCATGCCACTTTTAGCTTGCGCCAGACACGCCATCAGCAGCTGGGTTGCCTGTTCAGGATCGGCTGCTTCGGTAATGGCTGTTACCACCGCAATACTCTTTACCCCGGTAGCCGCCACCGCCGCTAAACGCTCAGCATTAATGCCGCCAATCGCTACCGTTGGATAAGGTGCTGCCAAGGGTACATACTGCGCCAGTCTGGCCACACCTTGTGGCTGCGAGGGCATTTGCTTGGTTTTAGTTGGAAAAATATGCCCAAGCGCAATATAAGACGGCTGCAGCGCTTTGGCGCGAAGCAACTCAGCAAAGCCATGGCTCGAAACCCCCAAGCGAATACCGGCTTGCTGTAAAGCAGCAAGATCGGCTGTCGCTAAATCTTCTTGCCCCAAATGCACGCCATAGGCACCAAGCTGTATGGCCAATTGCCAATGATCGTTAATAAACACTTGTGCTTGATACTGCTTACCTAGCGCAATGGCTGCCGCAATTTCAGCGCTAAGCAATTGCTGATGAGCCGTTTTAATCCGCAGCTGGATGGTGTTAATCCCAAGCGGTAATAACCGCTTTAACCAGGCTACCGAATCAACCACCGGGTACAGCCCCATTTCCGCTTGCGCTAAAGGCGAAAAAGCAGCAGATGATGGCTGTAAATCTGCCAAAGTCGCGCCCTGATAGAGCGCCTGCACCTGCGCCGTATTAAGCCAAAGCGGAAAATGTTCGGCGGCAACAGGCAATGGCAAGTGACTTAAGGTGCCTGCTCCCTGCCCCGTGGCATAGGCCGCACTTAAACCGCGGTTAAGATAGGCTTTGGCTAGAACAACGGCATCATCTAACGGATAACCTAGCGCCAGACCACTGGCAATAGCACTCGCTAAACTACATCCTGTACCGTGATTGTGTTCGGTATCAATTCTGGGGCTGGCTAACCAGTATTGCTGCCTGGTCGATGCCAGATAATCCAGCGCCAGCCGTTTACAACCACTGGCATGACCGCCTTTTACCAATACCGCTCGCACCCCTTTTGTCAGCAAGCACTCTGTCGCTGTGATGATCTGTTCAGGGGTTGTTACCGCTAAGCCGGTTAAAGCGGCTAATTCCGGCAGATTGGGCGTCAGCAAACTGGCAAAGCGATACAGCTCCGGCAAGGCATCCGAGCCTGAATCTAGCGTTAGCGTATCACCGCAGCTGGCAATTAACACCGGATCGATTATTACCGGTATCGTTGTCGGCAAGGTGGCGAGTAAGGTTGCGAGCTGCTGCTGTTGCGCGCGGCTCGCCACTAAGCCAATTTTTATTGCGACTGGCGGTAAATCGGCCAGTAACGTTTGCCACTGCGCGGCCAGCATCTGTTCAGATACTAGCTCCACCCGCGCCACTTCTACCGAGCTTTGTGCCGTGATTGCAGTGATAAGGCTACAGCCATGCACGCCAAAGGCGCGCATAGTCAGTAAATCTGCCTGAATACCGGCACCGCCACCCGAGTCAGAGCCAGCAATAGACCATACAATCGCTTTGGTAGCCTCAGTTTTATTGCGCCTCAGCTCAGCTGCCTGCGGCATCAACTCAGAGTGTGGCTGCATAATCACGTACATCCTGAGTAATTTTCATTGAGCAGAACTTCGGGCCACACATTGAGCAAAAATGTGCGCTCTTGTTCGACGCTTGCGGTAAGGTTTCATCGTGATACTGACGGGCAGTTGCCGGATCCAGCGCCAGATTAAACTGATCTTCCCAGCGAAACTCAAAGCGCGCCTTCGACATCGCATTATCACGAATTTGTGCACCCGGATGCCCTTTGGCCAGATCCGCAGCATGGGCGGCTATTTTGTAGGCAATCAGCCCCTGTTTCACGTCTTCTTTATTTGGCAGGCCTAAATGCTCTTTCGGTGTGACATAACACAGCATGGCGCAACCAAACCAACCGATAAAAGCCGCACCGATACCAGATGTAAAATGATCATAACCCGGTGCAATATCGGTCGTCAGTGGTCCCAGGGTGTAAAATGGCGCCTCGTGGCACTGTTTCAGCTGCTCATCCATATTCTGCTTAATTAGATGCATCGGCACATGGCCCGGGCCTTCGATCATCACCTGTACATCGTACTCCCAGGCGATTTTGGTCAGCTCTCCCAGGGTTGCCAGCTCAGCAAATTGAGCCTGGTCATTGGCATCATAAATCGAACCCGGGCGCAGACCATCGCCTAACGACAGCGACACATCATAAGCCGCACAAATTTCGCAAATTTCCCGAAAATGCTCATATAAGAAATTTTCGCGCTGATGCGTTAAGCACCACTTAGCCATGATCGAGCCACCACGCGATACAATGCCGGTGAGACGCTTAGCGGTCATGGGCACATAAGCCAATAACACCCCGGCATGGATAGTAAAGTAATCAACGCCCTGTTCGGCTTGCTCTAACAAGGTATCGCGAAAAATAGGCCAGGTCAGATCTTCGGCCACGCCTTTGACTTTTTCCAGCGCCTGATAAATTGGCACTGTGCCAATAGGTACCGGGCTATTGCGGATGATCCAGCTGCGGGTTTGATGAATATCGCGCCCGGTAGACAGATCCATCACCGTATCGGCGCCCCAGCGCGTGGCCCACACCAGCTTTTCCACCTCTTCCTCGATACTGGAGGTCACTGCCGAGTTACCGATATTGGCGTTCACTTTTACCAGAAAGTTGCGGCCGATAATCATCGGTTCGGCTTCAGGGTGGTTAATATTAGCCGGAATAATGGCCCGGCCAGCGGCCACTTCGGCGCGGACAAACTCCGCTGTGATTTGCGCAGGCAAGGCCGCAGCATAGGGCTGCCCCGGATGTTGATGCGTTAACAAGGCGCTTTTAACCTGATCGCGGCCCATATTCTCGCGAATGGCGATATATTCCATCTCCGGGGTGATAATACCGGCGCGGGCATAATGCAATTGCGTAACCCTTTTACCCGGCTTGGCTTTCAAAGGTTGCCGGTTTAACCGATGGGGCACTGGTGCTTCCAGCTGTTGCTGCTGGCTAAAACGTGAGCTTAATCTGGACAACTGCTCAGTATCCTGCCGCTCTATAATCCACGGCAGCCGCAGCGGCGCTAAGCCATCTTCAACATTGATACTGGCGCCCGGATCGCCATAAGGGCCTGAGGTATCATATACCGGCACCGCTTCATTCGGCTCAGTAATGGGCGCTTCGGGCGTGCCACCAACCACCGTATCAGCCAGCATAATCTGGCGCATTGCCACCTGCATATCTAGCCGGCTGCCCGGTAAATAAAGACGCTTCGAATTGGGATAGGCCTCGCCTTGCAGCTGGGCAATAAAATCGCGTGCTGCCTGGCGCTGTGCCCGACGTGACGATATGCTGGACTCAACAAGCTTAGATGTCGCCTGAGTTGGGGCTGTTTGTGATTCTGGGGTAAATAATTCTGTGGTTGACATAGCAATCTCACCAAAAAGTTAAGGGAAAATGCTTGTCAGGAGTGTTGGATAGGATTAAGTGTCAGCAGCAGCAAAATCAAACTGCTATTCAGCAGCTCTTGCGTTACTTATCAGATAACACAACTCAGAATAGAGATTTGTAAGCCTCGGTATTCGTAGCTGGTCAGCCGGTACATAATCACTACTTGTTCCCTTCGCAGGTATTAGCCTGATCAGGTTCAACGGATCCCGCAATGCGGTCTCAGCTTCAGGGCAATATCGCCCTAATGCACTCCGACAAGTTTGTATCTTGGTCTTGCCTTTTTACTTAACCATAAATTTACCGAAAAGAAAAGCCCGACTTGCGCCAGGCCGGCAACAATACGCACCGGTTGGCTTTGCCGGCTTTAAATTTTGAACTTTCATCGAATGTATTACTTGCTGTGAGACAGCCATATCAAATCTTCTTATTTATCCCATACGATCTGTATTACTGCCACTTGCATAACACCCAAATTTAGCGCGGAAAGCCGCGCAGCGGGTTGACGTCGTAGCCAGCGCTTTTTGCTGGCGATAAAATTTGATTGTTATACGTTTTTAACGAATATCTCTCTGCTGACTCAAAGACAACCTTTTTGTTGAACTGAACACTGGTTGCCGCTTACCATAGCTTGCAAGGTAAACATCAATT
>NZ_LCWL01000035.1:0-7981 GCF_001441695.1 Alishewanella sp. WH16-1
GACGTGTGGATAAGTTAGTTGAGTTTTAGCTGAGTGCCGAGCTGTGCAAGATGTTTGGCAGTGATATCGGTATCAGCTTCGCTGTAAATTCTCAGTTCAGGTGCATTACCTGAGGCTCTGAAATGCAGAATATGGCCATTATTCAGGGTAAGACGCACACCGTCAGTTTGATCGATATCTTGCGTGGTTGTGTCTGTCATTCCCAATTGCTGCAAAATAAGTTCAGGCTGAGACGCCGCGATAGCCAGCAGTTTTTGGCTTAGTTCCGCCGGAACATTTTGGATGCGTTCACTGGCAGTAAAGCGTTGTGGCAACTCCCGACTCAGAGCTGAAACTGGTTTACCTTCAGCGAGCAGCATAATAGCGATAAAAGGGAGTAAAGCATCACGGGTGGGTAATGCCGATAGCTCGTGGCTGTTTACTTTGATGTCGGACGCCAGTAAAAATCCCCCATTTGCCTCGAAGCCCGCTACGCTGGCATATTGACGCTGTAATAGCTGCATGCCCTCAATAACATAAGGCGAGCCTATCCGGGTGCGCTGTACCTTAGCAAAATTACCGCACAAATCGATGGCACTATTGGCATTTATCGGCACTGCCAAAGCCTGTATTTTCAGCGCTTTGGCGGTGAGCAAGCCAACAGTATCCCCCCGCAGCCAGTTACCGTTTTCATCGGCGATAAGTGGCCGATCGCCATCGCCGTCAGTAGAAAAAATCGCATCAAACCGAAAAGTTGTTGCCCACTGCCGGGCTTTTTGTTGGTCAGCTTCAGAGACCGCTTCGGTATCGATGGGGACAAAGTGATCGGTACGCTCCAGCCGGGTAACTTTAGCCCCAAGCTCGGTAAGTAGTTGATGATACAGGTCGCGCCCGGCACTGGAGTGTTCGTAAATACCGATATGTTTACCTTTCAGGCAGTTTACCGGGCAGATTTCGCGATATCGTTGCAGATAGGCGTGTGCCGCTTTGCCGTTGGCAGTAAGTGTGCTTGGCATGGTATGCAGCAGCTTGTCGGAACAGCTGAGAATACTTTGCTCATCCGCTTTACTGATTTCGCCATCGGGCCGATAGAATTTAATACCATTGCGGTCGAATGGAATATGACTACCGGTAATCATAATCGCAGGTATCTGCTCTTTTGCAGCCTGCAATGCCAATGCCGGTGTCGGTAATACGCCGTAATAATGAACCGCTAAACCCATCGCCTGCGCCATAGCTGCACAATGTTGCGCCATCGCCGGGCTACTTGGACGGTTGTCGATACCGATAGCCACTGCAGAGAATGAGTAACGCCTCGCCATTGTCTGTAAAAAGCTTTGAGTAAAGGCAGAACATACTGCTGGCGAAAAGTCTATTACCAGCCCCCGGGCGCCGCTGGTACCAAAGGCGATACCACTGCACTGTATAATATCACTTAGTTTTCTACTCATAACCCCTCAGTTATCCACAGCACTCCGGTACCGGTATGACCTCTGACCGGTACCGGAGACGTGTGGATAAGTTAGCTGCGGCCGTAGCGATCCGAGAAACGGACGATATCGTCTTCGCCTAAGTAGGCGCCGGATTGAACTTCAATAAGTTCAAGCGGTATTTTCCCTGGGTTTTCCAGCGAATGCACTGCGCCGATAGGTATGTACACCGACTGGTTTTCAGTGAGCAACTGCTCATGCTCATTAATAGTGACTCTCGCTGTGCCGTGCACTACTATCCAGTGTTCAGCCCGGTGATGATGCATTTGAATAGACAATTTTTCGCCTGGCTTCACGCTAATATGTTTAACCTGATAGCGGCTGCCATTGTCAATACTATCGTATTTGCCCCAGGGTCTGTATACCTCACGGTGGATATAATGCTCACTACGGCCTGCGGCTTTAAGTTGTTGCACGATGTTTTTTACATCTTGCACCTTATCTTTGGCTGCAACTAATACAGCATCTTTTGTTTGGATGACAACGGTGTTCTGCAGCCCCACTGTTGCTACAATACCGGTTTCGGCATAGACATAATTGTGTTGAGAATTATGCTGAAACACCTGCCCCAGATGAACATTGTGCGCTTGGTCTTTGCTACTGATCTCCCAGAGCGAAGACCAGGAGCCAACGTCGCTCCAGCCAGCAGCCATTGGCACTACCACTGCCTTAGTTGTTTTTTCCATGACAGCGTAGTCGATTGAGTCTGCGACGCACGCTGAAAAGGCTTCTTTATCTACCCGGATAAAATCAAGATCTGGCTCAACATTAGAGATAGCCGCCTCGCATGCAGCTAAGATTTCTGGTCGGAATTGTTTAAGCTCAGCTAAGTAGACACTGGCTTTAAACATAAACATTCCGCTATTCCAGTAATACTCGCCACTCTCTAAATACTGCTGAGCTGTTGTTAAACCAGGTTTCTCAACAAATTCTGCCACGCTAAAAGCTTGATCTGACAAGGAAGTTGCTACCCCGCGACGAATATAGCCATAGCCCGTTTCAGCCGCTGTTGGGACTATGCCAAACGTAACCAGCTGATCGGCCTGCGCCAGGGTAGTCGCCTTTGCTATCGCCTGATGAAAGGTTTCACTGTCTTGAATAACGTGGTCTGCCGCAAGAACGAGCAATAGCGGATCTTGCCCTTGTTTAATAGCGGTAAGTGCAGCAAGGGCAATAGCTGGTGCGGTATTACGCCCCACAGGCTCAAGAATAATGTTATGGTTTAGCCTGTCAATCTGTCGCAACTGTTCGGCGGCAATGAAACGGTGCTCTTCGTTACAGATGACTAGAGGTGTTTCAAGCTCTAAGCCCTGTAAACGCTGTACCGTAGCTTGCAACATGGTAGTGTCGCCACACAGTTTAAGAAACTGCTTTGGCATTAACTCACGGGATAAAGGCCATAAGCGGCTACCAGTGCCACCGGCCATAATAACGGGTAAAAGCATGCTCGATCCTTGACGTCGTTTTTTCTGCAGTTACTTTAAATCATCGCAAGAATTAAGCAAACACTCTTGAAGAAGAACTTATCCACATGTCTCCGGTACCGGTCCGACGAGTTTCGAAACAATCGGGCTGACTCGATTTTTCGATAATGCACTTCGAATAGCACTGAGTTCTTGCTCGCTGATCGGTTGAGTGAACAACTCACGATAAGCTTTCTATCGGTTAAAAGTGGTATCACCCAATGCCTGATAGGTGCGGTGAGGCTCAAGAATATTCGACTTCATACCACAAGCATTACTGTGAAAGCTTGACCAATGATATCCACCGGGCGAACTAACCAGGCCAGCGCGCACTGGATTGAGTTCGATGTAGCGATAACAGGCGAGTAGATAGTAGTCACTTTCGATGACACTGGCGAAATATTTACCATCCCATACCGTGCCGCTGCGCGCTTTAGTCGTATTAAAATAGCCAGCAAACTTCCGCCCCAGACATTGCATAAAATGTGGTACTTCCGCCCCATCCTCCGGCGTAACCAGCAAATGATAATGATTAGACATCAGCACAAAGGCGTGAAGCTTCACCGAAAACTCTTGTAATTTATTACATAAGATACTGAAAAATATCGCTTTGTCTGCCTCACAGCCGAAGCAAGGCATACGGTTATGCCCCCGATTAACAATATGATAGGGCATTCCACTTACGAAACAGCGCGGTTTACGAGCCACTTTATTAACCCCGTGTTAAATAAATTTTAAAATAGATGATGAACTGGCTGATTGCAAATTGAGCCATTAGTGGTAAGAGGTCTAGCCGGTACCGGAGACATGTGGATAAAGTGGTCAGACCGGTACCGGACACGTGTGGATAAAGTGGTCAGACCGGTACCGGACACGTGTGGATAAGTTAGAAGGGGAATACCAGTGGGATTAGCAGAATGCTGACCAGCAAGTAGGTGGCGGCGACAGGTGCACCGACTTTTACGAAGTGTTGCAGCTGATAGTTGCCGGCGTTAAACACCATCAGGTTAGTTTGATAGCCATACGGCGTAATAAAGCTGGCGGATGCGGCAAAGGCAACCCCCATCACCATTGGCATGGTATTGATTCCCAAGCCTTCGGCCAAGCTAAAGGCAATCGGGAACATCAGCGCCGCAGCTGCATTATTGGTGATGACTTCGGTTAGGGCGTAAGTGAGCAGCATAATGCCGATAAAGGTTAACAATGGCGACTGCCCGGCCAGCGCCTCGCTGGCAAACTGACTGATAAGCGCCGAAAGCCCCGTCGTGTTCATTGCAGTGGCAATACTCAGCGCGCCACAGACAATCAACCAGATTTCTACCGGAAAGCGGCGTTTAATTTCATTTACCGATAAGCAACCGCTGAACAGCAGCACCGCAAGTAAAAAGATACTGGCACCTAATAGCGAAATATCGGTTAGCACACTGACGGCGATCATCGCCGCAAAGCCCCACCAGGTCAGCTTCTCCCGCCAGCCGCTTAACATGTGATCCGGCTTTATTCCTGATAACACATAGAAGTTTTTACTGAGGTTTTGTCGCCCAGCGAAATCCGGGCCGGTTGCCAGCAGCAAAAAATCACCGGCTTTGAGCTCAACGTCGCCGAGCTTGCCACTTACCCTGCCCCCTTCACGGCGCAGCGCAACAACGGCTGCATCAAAGCGTGCCCGAAAACCGGTATCTTTTAAGCTCTGGCCGATCAGAGCTGAGTCTTCTTTGATAATCACTTCAGTCAGTTGTTGTGTTGCCAGGCCATTCTCCTCGGCGAATAACTGCAGTCCCGGAAATTGCTTTAAGCTTTGCACTTTTTGCACATTACCGCTGAAGATAAGCTTATCGCCGGCTTCCAGCCGATGATAACGGGCGACCGGGCGGATTAACTGGCTACCACGCACAATTTCAGCTAAAAACAACTCATCAAGATTACGTAAGCCAGCCTCTTCTACCGTTTTCCCTACCAAAGGCGAATCATTACTGAGCTTTGCCTCTAAAAGATATTCGGTAATTTTTTCCCGGTTTAGCGCCGCATCCGGCAAACAGCGACTGCAGACTAACAGCACCACACCACCGGCGATCACTACGCCTAGACCAATTAGCGTAAAGTCAAAAAAGGCAAAACCCGGCTCACCTTTTTCCGTAAGCATCGAATGCACAATCAGGTTGGTTGAGGTACCAATCAGGGTTAAGGTACCGCCCATAATGGCGGCATAAGATAATGGGATCAGGAGTTTAGACGGCGACACCTTTTTATTTGATAACACTGCGTTCAGCATAGCAGCTACCACCGCCGTGTTATTTAACACTGACGATGCCAAGGCTGAGAAACCAACAGTGCGCAGCACTGAGCCTTGGACTGAATCGGTAAACAGATAACCCGATAAGCGGCGTAGCAGGCTGGTTTTTTCCAGGGCGTAGGATATCAGCACCAACAGCACTAGCGTTGCCAGGCCGGGGTTAGCGGCATTGCGTAGCAGCTCGTTAGTACCAATAAAGCCGCTGGCCAGCATGACTAAAATGGCGGCACCGAACACCTCGGTAGCATGTTGCTGAAAGCGGATTAACGCCACCAGCAACAATACCAGCAATAGCGCCATCAGCAGCGCGCTGCTTAGCACTTTAGTGTTTACTCAGCTGCGGGAAATGCTTACGTAGCAATAATATAAGCTCTTTTTCGAACTCACTTAAGCCAGTAATCTCTTCTTCCGGTGCAACCTCGGCCACTAACGGCGCCTCAATCATCCCCGCCCCAAGCGTCAGGTTGCTTAAGCGGTCGATAATAATAAAAGCACCGGTTTGCTTATTTTTGCTGTACGCATCAAATGCCATCGGCTCGGTTAGTTTTACATCCACCAAACCAATTTCGTTCATCGCCAGCACTTCCGCATTTTTCTCAGCCAACGTATTCACATCAATGCGGTGATGTAGCTTTTCAATCTCGCCGGAGGTGGTTTTGCAGGCAAACTTAATGTAGTACTGCCGCTCTGGCTTCATGGCGTTTTCATGCATCCAAATCAGCCTGGCCCGTAAGCGCGATGACACATGCGGCAGCGCATCTTTTTTCACCAACATATTACCGCGGCTGATATCCACCTCATCGTTGAGTGTCAGCGTGACCGCCTGGCCGGCATAGGCTGCGTCAAGGTTGCCGTCAAAGGTGACAATCTCTTTGACGGTGGAAACCGTGCCAGATGGCAACACCCGCACCGCATCACCTATCGCGACACTGCCCGAGGCGATAGTGCCCTGAAAGCCGCGAAAATCCGAGTTCGGCCGGCTGACCAGCTGTACCGGGAAACGAAAATCTTCATTGGCAACCGGGCTGATGTCGATATTCTCTAAATACTGCATCAGCGTTGAACCACGGAACCAGCTCAGTTTCTCGCTGGGATTGACCACGTTATCGCCCTCAAGCGCCGAAATGGGCACAAAGCGGATATCCGGGATATCCAAAGCACCGGCCAGTTTCAGGTAGTCTTCCTGAATTTCCTTATAGCGGCTTTGCGAGTAATCGACCAAATCCATTTTATTAATCGCCACGATGACATGCTTAATGCCGAGCAAGGAGCAAATAAAGCTGTGACGCCGGGTCTGGGTTTGCACGCCTTTGCGTGCATCAATCAGAATAATCGCCAAATCACAGGTTGAAGCACCGGTCGCCATATTGCGGGTGTACTGCTCATGACCCGGCGTATCAGCAATAATAAACTTGCGCTTGTCGGTAGAGAAATAGCGGTACGCCACATCAATGGTAATGCCCTGCTCGCGCTCGGATTGCAAGCCATCGACCAGCAGCGCCAAATCGACTTTATTGCCCTGGGTGCCGACTTTTTTACTGTCCTCGGTAATCGCCGCCAGCTGGTCCTCAAAAATCATTTTGCTGTCATGCAGCAAGCGGCCAATCAGGGTGCTTTTACCATCATCGACACTGCCGCAAGTAATAAAGCGCAGCAACTGCTTGTTTTCGTGCTGCTTTAAGTAGGCCAGGATATCCTGTTCAATTAACGCTGAAATGTGGCTCATCAGAAATACCCCTCCATTTTCTTTTTCTCCATCGAGCCACTGCTATCGTGGTCGATAACCCGCCCCTGCCGCTCTGAGGTTTTCGTCAGCAACATTTCCTGAATAATCTCCGGCAAGGTCGCTGCACTCGATTCCACCGCACCGGTTAACGGATAACAGCCCAGCGTTCTGAAACGGACTTGCTTCATTTGTGGCACTTCACCGTCTTTTAGCGGCATCCGCTCGTCATCGACCATAATCAAGGTACCGTCGCGCTCGACCACCGGCCGCGCTTTGGCAAAGTACAGCTGCGGGATGTCGATATTTTCCAGATAAATGTATTGCCAAATATCCAGCTCAGTCCAGTTCGACAACGGAAACACCCGGATACTCTCGCCTTTATCCACCCGGCCGTTGTAGATATTCCACAGCTCCGGACGCTGATTCTTTGGGTCCCAGCGATGATTTCGGTCACGGAACGAATAGACCCGCTCCTTGGCACGGGATTTTTCTTCATCACGCCGCGCGCCACCAAAGGCCGCATCGAACTTATATTTATCCAGCGCCTGCTTTAAGCTCTGGGTTTTCATAATATCGGTATGTTTGGCGCTGCCATGGCTAAAAGGCCCGACATTCATCGCCAAACCATCCGGGTTGATATGTACCAACAGTTCAAAGCCGTGCTCTTTTGCCATCCGATCGCGAAAGGCAATCATCTCTTTGAATTTCCAGGTGGTATCGACATGCAACAAAGGAAACGGAATTTTGCCGGGGTAAAACGCTTTACGGGCCAGGTGCAGCAACACTGAGGAATCTTTACCGACTGAGTACAGCATTACCGGGTTTTCAAACTCGGCCACCACTTCACGAAAAATTTGAATCGACTCGTTTTCGAGGGCTTTTAAATGGCTAAGGCGCTGGGCTGCCATGGTAACTCCAGATAATCAATCTTATTACAACAGCTTATCAGAATAGATTAAAAACGATAATGTTGTTTTGGAATAAGATATTTCCATCCAGATGGCCAAAGCTTATCCACACGTCTCCGGTA
>NZ_LCWL01000109.1:0-6683 GCF_001441695.1 Alishewanella sp. WH16-1
CTTGTGATCAAGAGACAGGCCATTGCCGGGGTTGTTTTTTGGGCTATGCTGGAAGCTGAAATCATTGATATGAAAATGCCAGCGTAAAAGGAGCTTCCGATGCGGGAACTGTATATCGCCAATAAAAATTACTCATCCTGGTCACTCAGACCCTGGTTGCTGATGAAGCAGCTGAATATTCCCTTTACCGAGCAACTGGTGCCTTTTGCCGATCAGGATAATTTTGCCCGTTTCCGTACCTTTTCACCCAGCGGTAAGGTGCCCTGTATGGTGCAACATAATACCGTGGTCTGGGATTCACTGGCGATTGCCGAGTATCTGTATGAGCATTATCCAACGGTATGGCCGGATGATCGCCGTAGTCGCGCCTGGGCCCGTTGTGCTGCGGCTGAAATTCACGCCAATTTTAATGCGCTACGCAGTATCTGCAGTATGAATTGTGGCTTACGGATTAAATTACACGAGCAAAGCGCGCCCTTGTTGCGTGATTTGGCTCGGCTGGATGAATTGATAAATGAAGGCTTAACGAAATTTGGCGGGCCTTTTCTGGCAGGCCATAACTTTACTGCTGCCGATGCCTTTTATGCACCGGTGGCCTTTCGGATCCAAAGCTATGGTCTGACGTTATCCACCCCAGCCATGCAGTATTTTCAATTATTACTGGCCTTGCCCGCCATGCAGGACTGGTATCAGCAAGCACTGGCAGAGCCGTGGCTGGATCGGGCGCATGATGAACAGATTGTGGCGTTGGGCGATATTACTGCGGATTTAAGAACGGCAATATGTCGATAGCAATTAAAGCCGCTGCAGCAGGGGCAGCGGCTTATGCTTTAGGGCTATTTGATTACTCCAGGCCGATAAAACCACCGGTCTGGTGCGCCCAAAGCTGGGCATAAATGCCACCAGCGGCGACCAACTCGGCATGGGTACCTTGCTCAACGATTTTCCCCTGATCCAGTACAATTAACCGGTCCATCTGCGCGATCGTTGATAAGCGGTGCGCTATCGCGATGACCGTTTTATTGGCCATCAGCTGGTTCAGGCTGGCCTGAATGGCGGCTTCGACTTCCGAATCCAAAGCCGAGGTGGCTTCATCCAGAATCAGGATTGGGGCATTTTTCAATAGCACCCGGGCAATGGCAATCCGTTGCCGCTGGCCACCGGAGAGTTTAACGCCACGTTCACCCACCTGAGCATCTAAGCCGGTGTTACCCTTAGGATCGGTCAGATCATGAATAAACAACGAAGCCTCGGCTTGTTCTGCTGCGGTAATCAGTTCCTGCTCAGTGGCATCGGGTTTCCCGTAGCTGATATTGTCGCGCACCGAGCGGTGTAATAACGAGGTGTCCTGCGTCACCATCGCAATCTGCCGGCGCAAGCTTTCCTGGGTAACCTGGCTGATATCCTGGCCATCAATCAGGATCTGACCGCGCTCAACATCGTAAAAGCGCAGTAACAAATTAACTAATGTGGATTTACCGGCACCGGAGCGACCCACCAGACCAATTTTTTCACCCGGTTTAATGGTCAGTTCCAATTGATTGATAACGGGTGCCTGCAGCTGATTAACTGCTTTACCATAGTTAAAGCTAACCGCCGCAAAATGAATTTCGCCCCGGCTAACCTGCAGTTCACTGGCATCCGGTTTATCGACCACGCTGGCCGGTTGCGCCAAAGTGGCCACACCATCGGCAACAGTACCGATATTTTCAAATAAACTACTGACTTCCCACATAATCCATTGCGCCATACCATTCAGGCGCAGCGCCAGACTAACGGCAATAGCGATAGCACCAACCGTAATAGCACTACCAGCCCACAGATAGAGTGACAGTGCTGCTACAGCAAAGACCAGCAGGTAATTCAGGCTTTGTACCGAAACACTTAGGCCGGTAGCCAGGCGCATTTGCCGGTATACCGGCTTTAGAAACACTTCCATACTTTCGCGGGCATAGTCTTCTTCACGCCGGGTATGGGAAAACAATTTAATGGTATTAATGTTGGTATAGCTATCAACAATGCGCCCCGTCATTTCCGAGCGGGCATCGGCCTGTGCTGTTGAGACCCGTTTCAGGCGTGGTACGAAATACAGCTGCAGCGCAATATAGAACACCAGCCAGACCAGCATCGGGACAATCAGACGCAGGTCCGCATCAGCAACGAAAAACAGCATCGCGGAAAAATACACCAGCACATACACCAGCACATCTAACAATTTCATAACGGTTTCGCGCACCGCCAGTGAGGTTTGCATCACTTTCGTCGCGATGCGGCCGGCAAAATCATTCTGATAAAAGCTAACGCTTTGCCGCAGCAAATAGCGATGGGCTAACCAGCGAATCGACATTGGGTAATTACCCAACAGCGTCTGATGCACCAACGCCGAGTGAAACAGCGTCAGCAGTGGCAATAGCACCAGCGTCACCAGCGCCATCCAAATCAGGTTAGCCCGTTCTTCGCTGAAAAAGCTTTCCGGATCTTTGGCGACTAACCAGTCAACTAACTGTCCCATAAAGCTGAATAACGAGACTTCAAGAATAGCCAACAGCGCTGAACTGATTGACATGATCAGCAGAGGCCATTCCATCCCTCTGGTGTAGTGGCGACAAAATGCCAATAACCCCTTTGGTGGCTGTTCAGGTTCTTGTGCTGGGAAAGGGCGGGTTAAACGTTCAAAAAAACCAAGCATGGCAGCAGATCCAATGTCAAAACGATAAAGTAAAAGCAGCGTATTTAAACGCAGCAGCGCAGTGTAACCGATTTTTGCAACAAAAGCCTTAACCCGAAATCGGACAAAGTGTTACACTATCACAAAATTTGATTTGGGCTTATTTCCGGGTTCACTGCAGGTTGAGGGTTGATTCTTTTACTGCACACCCCAACTTCCGGATTGTTATCAGCGGTATTATTTCGAGAACATTAATGAGTATTAAACTGGTTACCTCCACACTGTTGCCGACACCTTTTGCCGAATTCCGGTTGCATGGCTTTGAAGCAGCGAATGGCAAAGAACATGTTGCACTGACGCTGGGTGATATCACCAGCGCTGAGCCAGTATTAGCGCGGGTGCACTCTGAGTGCTTAACCGGTGATGCGCTGTTTAGTTTGCGCTGTGATTGTGGCCCGCAACTGGAAGCTGCGATGCGCAAAATTGCGGAAGCCGGTCGCGGCGTGATCCTGTATTTGCGCCAGGAGGGTCGGGGTATTGGTCTGATCAATAAAATCCGCGCCTATGCCGAGCAGGATAAAGGGCTCGATACGGTAGAAGCTAATGAAATTCTGGGCTTTTTGCCGGACCAGCGCGAGTACGGTATTGCCGCAGAAATGTTTGACCAGCTAGGTGTAAAACAAATCCGCTTACTGACCAACAACCCGCGCAAGTTAAAAGCACTGCAGGATGCCGGCGTCAATGTGCTGGAGCGGGTACAGCACCGGGTCAAAACCACCGCGCATTCACATCGCTATCTGGCGACTAAGGCCGCAAAACTTGGGCATATGGATTAAGCAGGAATTTACTGCCAAAGCCCTAAGCCCACTTTGGCATAATCTGACGCAGTGCTATACTGCCGCCAGTTTAAGCTGAAGTGGCAGAATTATGATTGCGAAGCTGAATCCTGAGCTGGCATTGGACGCCAGCGTCGTTGCCTTTACCAAAGCCCTGCAACATGCCGGCTTTACCGGTGATATTGAAACCAGCTATGGCAGTCGGCTGGCTGTCGCCACCGACAACAGTGTTTATCAAGCCTTACCACAAGCGGTATTGTTACCGCGCAGTACTGATGATCTGGTCATCATGACATCACTGGCGCAAACCTCCAGCTTTAGCCATCTAAAATTCAGCCCGCGCGGCGGCGGCACCGGCACTAACGGCCAGGCACTGACCGAGCATATCGTGGTCGATTTATCACGCCATATGCGGCAAATTCTGGAGCTGAATGTCGAAGAGCGCTGGGTACGGGTGCAGGCCGGGGTGATTAAAGATCAGCTGAATGCCTTTTTAAAGCCCTATGGCTTTTTCTTTGCCCCCGATCTGTCCACGTCCAACCGCGCCACTATCGGCGGCATGATTAATACTGATGCCTCAGGTCAGGGCTCGCTGGTCTATGGTAAAACCAGCGACCATGTGTTAGCCCTGAAAACGGTGCTGATTGACGGTAATGTGCTGAATACCCGCAAGATGCCGCTGTTTGAAGCTGAGCACCGAGCCGAGCAACCCAATAGCATCGGCCGCATCTACCGCCAGGTATTAGATAGCTGCCGTAATAAAAGGGCGCTGATCTTAGATAAATTTCCACGCCTGAACCGTTTTTTAACCGGTTATGATCTGGAGCATGTGTTTAACGCCGATCTGACCGAGTTTGATCTGTCGCGGATTATTACCGGCTCGGAAGGCTCGCTGGGTTTTGTTACCGAGGCTAAGCTGAATATCACGCCGATCGCGAAGTACAAATGTCTGGTCAATATTAAATACGACAGCTTTGAAAGTGCACTACGGAACTCGCCTTTCCTGGTCGCAGCAGCAGCCACCTCGGTGGAAACCGTCGACAGTAAGGTGCTGAACCTGGCACGTAGCGATATTGTCTGGCATCAGGTCAAAGATCTGATTACTGATGTGCCCGGCAAGGAGATGCAGGGCCTGAATATTGTCGAGTATAACACTGAGTCTGAGCAGGGAATTCACGACAAAATTTCCGCTTTGACTGCGCGTTTGGACGAGGCTATCGAACAGCAGCAAGGCGGCATCATTGGCTATCAGCTGACCTATGATGCAGCAGCAATTAATGCGATTTACACCATGCGTAAAAAGGCGGTGGGGCTGCTGGGCAATACCGCCGGCAATCATAAACCGGTGGCCTTTGCCGAAGATACCGCGGTGCCGCCGGAAAATCTGGCTGATTTTATCCTCGAGTTTCGTGCGCTGTTAGATGCACACGGTTTGCACTATGGCATGTTTGGTCATGTTGATGCCGGGGTGTTGCATGTGCGGCCGGCACTGGATTTATACGATCCGGAACAAGAGCGTTTGCTTAGAACCATCTCCGATCAGGTGGTGGAGTTAACCGCTAAATATGGCGGTTTGATGTGGGGCGAGCATGGTAAGGGCTATCGCAGTGAATACGGACCGGCATTTTTCGGTGAGGAACTCTTTACTGAGCTCAGGAAAATCAAAGCGGCTTTTGATCCGCGCAACCGTGTCAATCCGGGAAAAATCTGTACGCCTTATCAAAGTCACGATGCTTTGGTCAGTGTTGACGGTCAAAAGCGTGCCTGGTTTGACCGGCAAATTCCGGTTGCGGTGCGTGAAAGCTTTGACAGCAGTATGAACTGCAACGGCAATGGCCTGTGTTTTAACTATGAAGAAAGCTCGCCGATGTGTCCGTCCAGTAAGGTCACTAAAGATCGGCGCCATAGCCCGAAAGGCCGTGCCGGTTTAATGCGCGAGTGGCTGCGCTTACAACAGCAGGCGGGCGAAGATATCCTGCAAACGGAACAGCGTTTGTTAAAGGAAGGACAGAACATCAGCAGTCTGTGGCAGAAAATAAAGAATACGCTGGCCAAACGCCAGGGCGAGGCGGACTTTTCGCATGAAGTGATGGAGGCAATGGAGGGCTGTCTGGCCTGTAAAGCCTGTGCCGGCCAGTGTCCGATCAAGGTTGATGTGCCAAGCTTCCGCGCCCGTTTCCTGCAGCTTTACCACAGTCGCTATTTACGGCCAGCAAAAGACTATGTGGTTGCCAATATTGAACGTACCGCGCCTTTACTGGCGAAAGCCCCTAAGCTGGTGAATTTTTTCCTCGGGCAGCGCTGGCTGCAAAAAGGCCTGGAGCATGGCGTTGGCTATGTCGATACGCCATTGTTATCGGTACCCACGCTGGCACAGCGGTTGGAGGGACGTTACCGCTTTTCGTTCGATAAACTAAACGCCTTAACGGCTGAGGAGCGGCAACGCACGGTACTGCTGGTGCAGGATCCTTTTACCAGTTTTTACGAAGCGGAACTGGTGGCCGACGCACTGCAGTTGCTGGAAAAACTGGGTTATCAGCCGCTGTTATTGCCATTTCTGCCAAACGGTAAGCCGGAGCATGTCAAAGGTTTTTTAAAGCAATTTGCGGCGACCGCTGCCACGGCGGCAGCCTTTTTTAACCAGCTAAATCAGTATCAACTGCCATTGTTAGGCCTGGATGCTTCACTGGTGCTGGTCTATCGCGACGAGTATGTGAAAGCGCTTGGCAAAGAACGGGGGGATTTCCAGGTCTTACTATTGCAGGAATGGTTAGTACAGCAAAGCTTGCCCAAGGTGGCACAGGCGCAGCAGTTCTCGTTACTGGCACACTGTACTGAGAAAACCGCCTTACCTGCCAGTGAAAAGCATTGGCAACAGATCTTTATGCAGATGGGGCTGGAATTAAAGCCGGTCAGCGTTGGCTGCTGTGGTATGGCCGGTACCTATGGCCATGAAAAGCAGCAACTTGAAAACAGCAAAGCGCTGTTTGAGCTTAGTTGGCGCGCTCCGGTAACCCTGCTGGGTAATGAGCAGATCCTCGTGACCGGTTTCTCTTGTCGCAGCCAGGTAAAACGGCTGGTTGGTGATAAACCACGCCACCCACTGCAGGCTCTGCTGGCCGCTCTGGCTTGAAACTAAAAAAACACCCGGCATGTGCCTAATGCCGGTCAGTTAAGCT
>NZ_LCWL01000049.1:0-6230 GCF_001441695.1 Alishewanella sp. WH16-1
AATTTGTGGGGATCCCTCAGGAAGTTAAGATAATCCGTCTTCGTGACTTTTATTGTTTTAATCATGATTCAAACTTTTCCATGTATGTATAACGTTGGAATTCAGCGGCTGCCGTAGGCAGTCCGCTGGAATGACTTGTTAGGCAACAACTCCACTGCCTATGGGTTTATAGCGGATTTACTTAGGTTGGTACTCCAATGATGAATGGTGAAGGTTAATGCGCAAATTTCCCGCATCGTCTTTAACGTAACCCCACGTTTTGTCAACGGTAGTCACTTTCCCATTTTTATCTGTGAAGTGAACTTTCCCCATAGTAATTGCGCTATTGCCATCAAGAAAAATAGCAGAAGTGACAGGCTCACATTTTTTCCAGCCTTTTAGAGCAAAACCTGTGTCGGCAGGGAAGGATGGGTCACCGCCAACGAAATAAGATAGCGCACCGGCACGTGTGGGGCGAAATGTTTGAGGGTTCACCGTGAGCGTAGGCTTAAAGAGTACTGCGCCCATTTGGTAGGCGTAAGCGGAATCTATGACTTTCTCGGCCAATGCTCTCGCTGCTACTTTTCCATCCTTTTCGTATGCGGCGTTGATATCAAGAAGAGCAGCACACCATGCTTGCTGAGCTGTTAATGCTTCCTTCTCTGTTACTGCCTGATTTACAACGATGGGCTCGTTTGCGTTCGCAATATTTGAGGTAAGTGCGACTAATGCTGTTAATGCTACAAGTTTGACTTTCATAGTTGGGAGACCTCTGGGTTGAAAGAATTGGATTGTTGCGTGTTTGACTGTGCCTAACAGTTATTATGTAGACCTCTCAGTAACATCCGAAAGGCAAAACAAATTTATACCTATGTTTACTGAAGATCAATAACTTAAGAAGCTAGTTAAGGACTTAATTTACTTTTAATTTACGACATTACTGAGACTTCTCAGTAATGTCTCCACCCCAAAACGGGGTAATATTATTAATATCAATGCCTTATCTTGGTTTAGCCTCCTTATCATCAGGTGTTACTGAGAAGTCTCAGTAACACACTCGATAATCAACAAAGGAGCTTACATGACTCGTTCACCTTTCCTTGAAAGCATCAGACAGGTTATGCGAACCAAGCATTACTCAATTCAGACTGAAAAAACCTATTTACTTTGGATAAAACGCTTCATTTTGTTTAACAAAAAACAGCATCCTAAGAACATGGGGGAACAAGAGGTAACTAATTTTTTGACATATTTAGCCGTAAACCGACAAGTTACGGCGTCTACTCAAAACTTGGCGCTTTGCGCTATCGTCTTCATGTATAAACATATACTTCAGAGAGAACTTACTTTACTACCTGATACGATAAAAGCACGCGCACCTAAACGGGTTCCATCCGTCTTATCTCATAACGAAGCAATGAGTATCATCAATCAGCTATCCGGTAGCTATAAACTGATGTTTTCGCTTTTATATGGTTGTGGGCTAAGGAAAGCAGAACTATTAATGCTAAGAGTTAAAGATATCGATTTTGAGTCAAGGAATGTCTATGTATTTCGTGGCAAAGGCGGTAAAGATCGAGTCACGATGTTACCTGAAAAGCTTGTTGAACCCCTTAAATTGCATATTGAAAAGGTTCGTGATCTTCATGAAAAGGATCTTTGCGAAGGTGAGGGTAAAACAAGTCTCCCGCCAGGGCTCGCTCGAAAATACCCTTACGCAATTTCTGATTTTAAGTGGCAATTTATATTCCCATCATCTGTCAGGTGTAAGCATCCAGTTGATGGATATGTTTGCCGCCATCACTTGCATTGGACGTCCCTAACAAAGAAATTAAGGAGCGCTGTTATACGGTCAGGTGTTCAGAAACACGTTACCGCACACACATTCAGGCACTCTTTCGCAACGCAGCTTTTAAAAGCGGGAACAGACATTCGTACAGTTCAAGAGCTGTTAGGGCATACGGATTTGAAGACAACTCATATATACACATGTCATCGGTCAACATTCATCAGGGACAATTAGCCCTATAGACCGATAATTTCGTTTTAAATAAACCGGGCTTCATGTCCGGTTTTGCGGTAAAAGCGGTCATTCGCATGCGGATTGTGTTGAGGTGCTGAATCTCTGCTTTTCGCTCTTAGCAGACATTGGTTTGACTACAAAAAGTGGCCAATATGATTTGACCACTACAGTAGTGCCACTACAAAGGGATCCACGGCAGCAAGCGAGCTATGTTGCGTGCATCGTCGATGCCGCGATGATGTTGGCCTTCAAAGGCAAGCCCATGAAAGGCCAATGCGGCTTGCAAGCCAGAGCGGCGTTTGGCTGCTCTGCCTTCACGCCACAATTGCTTCAGGTTTTTGTGCTCAATTGCCATAAAAGCTGGCTCACAACCCTTGTGTTGCCTCTCAGCATCTAGCTGATGCCGATCGTAATCGCCCCAAGACGCCCAGCAAAAAGGCTGATAAGCGGCAAGCCATGCGTTTATGTCTTGAACTACCTCAGCATAAACCGGCGCGACAGCTACTTGCTGCTGCGAAATTCCGGTTAACTGTGTACAAAAGGAACTGAGCTGTGGGCGTAACACAGGGCGCACAAAAAACGACTTTGCATCTAGCACCTTTCCATCGGGCTCTGCTACTACACAGCCAAACTCAATGACTTCCATATCTTCAACCGTTTGGCGACGAGCAAGACCTGGCACATCACCATCCCAGCAGGTGGCTTCCAAATCGACTATCAGCAGATGTTTGGTCATGTGCTACCACTTCAGAAAGATGTAAATAATTCTGCGAGTTACAATGCAACTATACAGCTTAAAACTTTGTTTAAATTGTGTAAGTTCATATTCGAGCTGTTGCGTATTTCGCTTTGTCCGGCCGTAATTAGTGATCCTTGGCACATATTCGCTTATAACATGCGACATTATCAATGAAGGGCGAAAAAAAGCGTCATTTTGGATTAATGAGAGAGATAGTTGTTTCAGCGCTGTTTAGCTAAGTAGTCGCTGACAGTATCTGTGTATACCTTTAAATATCGGTTCGGCTATAAATCGAGAATAAACCACGGTTTCATCTCAGTTTAACATCATAAGTTGTTTGAGCTCATCAGTAGCCTGCTCTGGATTTTCTAAGACAGTAGTTAGTCTCTGAAACGCCTCATTGTCCAAAACGATTCGGCCATGTGAGGTTAGATTTTTGACGGCCTGCTGATTTGCTGCTGAAATAATGAATTTAGCAATGTCAACGCCAGCCAGCTTCGCCGCATGATTAACCAAAATGGCTTCACTATCAGTCAGCTCTAGCAGTATGTTTTTCATATCAGTACTCCATACAAATCTTAATGAAATCCTAGCATACAAAGCTTGTGGCCGGTATTCCGAACCGTTTTGAAAGGGCACGACACCTGAGAATGTAACTTATATCTCAGTATGCCGTTACGAAAAACACTGTCAATTTTACGGTGTTTTTTACATACCTCGAGCAAATAACCTGATGCTCTCTAGGTTGCTACGTGTAGCTTGATAGTAGCCGTTTGGCGTATTTTCGCATCCCTTCAAAAATGGGCTCAGCAATAAAACTCGGAAAATCTTTAGGCAATGTATCAGCCACCTGCATGATAATGTTCTCAGTCATACTTCCCATGTCATGCAGTATCTGTTCCATGCTTGATAATGGAAAACCCACCTCTTTAGCGGTATTAAGAAAATGCTGAGCACCAATCATCCGGCATTCGGTTTTACGACCACTTGAGCCTTTAAGTGACATGGCAAGTTTTAAGTCCTTTTCATGTAGTCCTTTTTTAGAGATTGCTGGAAAGGCAGAGAGAATATCGTAGAGTGGTGTCAGACGATATTGGTCTTGCGCTTCAATAAAAATCGAGAAATTTTTTGCATGTCCATCTGTTGCGCCTAATAGCCAAAATAACACTTGGGTCCGCATAAACGTTTCGCGGTCATGCTGAGGGTTTACCGCACCTAAAAGCTGTTGCATTACAGAAGCGATGCCAGGACCACCATCAACTTCATATTTTCTGGCAGGTGAGATAGCGGTCAGCTGACAAAAATCTTCCTGCGGCAAGCGGATGATCCAGCTGTTATCCGGTGCCATTTTGCGATCAAAACGTGCCACTGCCAGTGCTTTTACTCCGTCAGGCTGGATAATCTGACAATCGGCGACAGCAAACCCAAACGCTTTAGCGATATGCAAACACAAATATTCGTTCTCGACACTGTGCGTCATATCAATGACTCGGTCATGCGAGCGAATTTCACCGATGGGTAATTTTAGGATATGGGAGGTAGGGGTGGCATTGTGCGGTAAACACCAGCGGCCATTATGATGGAGTAAAGCCGTTTTCTCCTGCGCGCCGGCAAGTGAAATACGAAAATCCTGCGTATCATCCAGCATGCCAAGCGGTTTATTGGACTTATAACCTTGTAATATTTTGGCTATCTCAACATCTGTTAACGGACTTGCGTCAATACGTTTGATATCAGGTGATTCTGCTCCGCTTGGGAGTAACTGGATGGCGCCGATACAGTCACGCCCCACTTGCGACAGGATATCGAATGGCTCTGTGGAATGCGCTTTAAATCTTGCCACCATGCGCTCACGAATGTTTCGCGAGTCAGGCAACAGGTTATCAAAAAAATTATAAACAGCAGCACCTGTGATGCGGCCTGGGCGCAAGGGGAGAGATAGCGATAAACTACGTCTGCCTGGAGAGTTCAACCAACTGTTATCATATATAAAGCTATTTGACCCAGAGCTGTCGCGCTGATACTCGCCAACCTTATGACCATTCATATAGACATCTAGTGTACTCATCGGTCACCACCCTTCATGCCAAGTATTATTGTCTGTCGAAGTAGCGTTGGCGCGAGGTTTAAGAGCGAGTTGTAATTGCAGCGCCGCCATAATTTTGAAAAACGTGGCCAATTTGCATGACTCCGGTTTATTTTCAAAGTCTGAAATGGTGGCAACACGCAGCCCTACCTGCTTAGCGATATCCGCTTGAGTGAGGTTATGCTGCTTACGATACTCTTTAATAAAAGTACTGAGTTGCTCAGGTCGGGTGATATGCATGATTTGGAATTTTATTGCTAAAAAGCGTAATATAGCTTATACGCTATACCGTAACTTGTGTCAATATGCGCTTGGGCGTATTTCAGGCTTCGCCTAAATTTTTAAACATCAAGCCTATAGGATGCCATAGTAAAAATTCTCTCGATTCAGGGGCTTTGCAACTTTGTTATCAGGCATAGGGTAGTCAAACACAGGCAAATGTTTGTTTACTCAAATCCTATACTGCCTTTAATGGTAATTCTGGTATTTACCATACTCATTACTAAGAGTAAGAAGCGGTCCTTGGAGCTCTTCTTCGGTTAAAAGAAACTTGCCCGAGGTTATACGCTTAACCGTAAATTCAACTTGAATACGCTTTAGCGTATATCTCGCTAAGTGTTTGCTTGAAAAATGTACGATTTCCGACGTTTTTACACATTTTCCATGATTTTTGTCGGAAAAGCCTTATTTCCGACATTTCAACCGATTTTCGACAGAAAACGTCGGATTTATCCGACAAAACTATTCATATTCTTACTGTTTTGTCGCAAAAAGTACGTTTTGCTTCAGCGATTTTACATTTTTCATCACCTTTGCTTATTCAAATAAATAAAGTAAAACAGTGACTTGCCATTGGCTGTTAGGCTGCTACTCTTGTAATAAATGCTGATGATTAGATTTTTAGACCATCAGGCCTTAAAACGATTTTAAAGCAGACATTAACGTATGGCATGTGATGAATTTGATGACAGATGACCAAGATAGAAAAGTCAGACTAGCTGCGGTAAAAATCTTCAGCAATTTATGTGCGGAATGGTCAATTTTGCCTGAGCAGTCGTTTGGGCTTTTAGGTTTCGCTGAAGTCGAAGAACTCTTTGCATGGCAAAACGGAGAATTGGATAGGGTCAATAACGACAAAGCGTTAGAGATGCTGTCGCACCTAATGGCAATTTATAAGCTACTACACCAAATTTTTGCCAATCAGAAACAGGCGAATGCGTGGTTACTTAAATCGAACAGTGGTTTTAATGGGGATTCTGCCCTTAATGTCATCCAGGAAAATGGGTTGAACGGTGGATCTGTTGTTCGTCGTTATTTAGAGCAACAGCTAGGGTGAGACAGCGCATTTAAGTGCAGCTTACTTATCGAATTTTAGAGGGCTTCGGCTGAGGGATCCCCACAAA
>NZ_LCWL01000099.1:0-5561 GCF_001441695.1 Alishewanella sp. WH16-1
AAGCTGCGCCAATCACCGACTATGCTGCACTGCTGCAACGGGGCGGAATATTAACGCCCGCGACCTGTAGCGTCAAACTATTTTTTGCTAATTTCAGCCGATTGGCGATTATTTGAACCTAAAGCGAGAAAAAACGGCGGTTGCCGATCAAGGATGGCAGAAAAGCGGCTGCTGTGCGAAAATACTGCTTTCAAAACTGGCGGGAATTCAGCAGGCATGACAGCACAAATTATTGATGGTAAAGCCGTTGCCCAGGCAACAAAAGATAAGGTCGCAGCACAGGTTCGGGCAAGGGTTGCCGCCGGTAAGCGTGCGCCAGGTCTGGCAGTGGTGTTAGTCGGCCTGGATCCGGCATCGCAGGTTTATGTCGGCAGCAAGCGTAAAGCCTGCGAGGAAGTGGGTTTTCACTCGGTGTCCTATGATTTGCCGGCAGATACCAGCCAACAGCAATTATTCGATTTAATTGATCAGTTAAATCACGACCAAAGCGTCGATGGTATCCTGGTTCAGCTGCCCCTGCCTGCCGGTTTAGATGCATCAGCCATTTTAGAGCGGATTGACCCCAGAAAAGATGTTGATGGTTTTCATCCCTATAATATAGGACGCTTGGCACAGCGGATGCCGGCACTGCGCCCCTGTACGCCGAAAGGCATTATGACCCTGCTCAATAGCACCGGTGTTAATATTAAGGGTATGGAAGCAGTGGTGGTTGGTGCTTCCAATATTGTAGGCCGGCCAATGGCGCTGGAGCTGTTGCTGGCTGGCTGTACCACTACCGTATGCCATAAATTTACTAGAAATCTGGAGCAGCAGGTACGGCGCGCCGATTTACTGGTGGTGGCGGTCGGCCGGCCGGAGTTTATTCCGGGTGATTGGGTGAAACCTGGTGCTTTAGTGGTCGACGTCGGCATCAACCGTTTGGATACGGGTAAACTTGTCGGCGATGTTGACTATGCCAATGCTGTTAAGCATGCCCGCTATATCACACCGGTACCGGGTGGTGTCGGCCCAATGACCGTTGCCAGCCTGATTGAAAATACTCTGGAAGCCTGCGAACTGTATCATGACGCCAGCTAAGCTGCGCTAATTTATCAAGCCAATAAAAAAACCGCAGTAAAGCGGTTTTTTTATTGGCTATGGCGACAGGCTTTAAGCTTTACGCCAACTGGTGACACCGTTTTTATCTTCCAGCACTATCCCAAGCGCAGTCAGCTCGGCGCGGGCTGCATCGGCTGCCGCCCAATCTTTCGCGGCACGGGCGGCGTTACGCTTCGCGATTAAGGCTTCAATTTGCCCTATTTCATCATCCGAAGCGCCGGATTTTAAGAAGGCTTCAGCATCACCCTGTAAAATCCCCAGCACGCCGGCCAGAGTTTGTAACACCGCAGCTAAATCAGCGGCTTTGGCCGGCTCAGTGGTTTTAAAGCGGTTTACTTCGCGCGCCAGTTCAAATAACACTGGTAAGGCTTCAGGGGTATTAAAATCATCATCCATCGCCGCTTTAAAGCGTGCGACATAGTCATTATTTAAATCGACCTGAGTTGCCGGCGTAATATCCCGCAGCGCATTATATAACCGTCCCAGCGCCGCATGTGCCTGCTCTAGATTCTCTTTTGAGTAATTCAGCTGACTACGGTACTGGCTGGATAATAAGAAGTAACGTACCGCCTCGGCATTGTACTGCGCCAGCACTTCTTTGACGGTAAAGAAATTACCCAGCGATTTGGACATCTTCTCTTTATCAACCTGCACCATACCGGTATGGATCCAGGTATTAACGTATTTATGGCCATGGGCACAGGTCGACTGGGCAATCTCATTTTCGTGATGCGGAAACTGTAAGTCTGAACCGCCACCATGAATATCAAAATGCGCGCCTAAATGTTTGGCACTCATGGCCGAACACTCGATATGCCAGCCTGGTCGGCCATTGCCCCACGGTGATTGCCAGTACGGCTCACCCGGCTTGGCCGTTTTCCACAACACAAAGTCCAGTGGATCGTCTTTGCTATCCGAGACTTCTACCCGGGCACCGGCTTGCAACATCTCCAGATTTTGCTGGCTCAATTCGCCATAGGCGTCATATTTGCTGACATCAAACAGCACATCACCATCTTTGGCGATATAGGCATAGCCTTTATCCAGCAACTGCTGCACCATCAGGATAATCTCCTGCATATGGCCAGTTACCGTCGGTTCAATATCTGCCGGCAGCAAGCCCAGCGCGTTGAAATCGGCATGCATAGCCTGGGTAAAACGGGCCGTTAAGGCATCACAGCTTTCGCCATTTTCAGCCGCACGTTTAATGATTTTATCGTCAACATCAGTGATATTGCGCACATAGGTCACATCATAGCCACAAAACCGTAAATAACGGTTAATCACATCGAAAGCGACATAGGTACGGGCATGGCCAACATGACAGTAATCGTAGATGGTAATACCGCAGACATATAAGCCCACTTTGCCCGGCGTAATAGGGGTAAAGACTTCTTTTTGACGGCTTAAGGTGTTGTAAATCTGCAGCATGCTTTCCTCGTAATTGCTGGCCCGATAAAAAGGGAGCTAGTGTAACATTGCCGGACAAGGCCCGCTATCCTTGCTTTGTTTATCACGGCGGCTGCGCTAGAATAGGCGCACTTTAACCTGACAGGACCCGATACTATGGTTAGCTTACATACCAATTTTGGCGTAATTAAACTGCAACTGTTCGCCGACAAGGCCCCCGTTACTGTTGAGAACTTTTTAAGCTATGTAAAAGATGGCTTCTTCGACGGTACCATTTTTCACCGCGTAATTGACGGCTTTATGATCCAAGGCGGCGGCTTTACTCCGGATATGGATCAAAAAGACACCAAGAAACCCATTAAAAACGAAGCCAATAACAAGGTTTCGAATAAAAAAGGCACCATTGCGATGGCTCGTACCAGCGATCCGCACTCGGCCACCTGCCAGTTCTTTATCAATGTTGCCGATAACAACTTCCTGGATTTCAGCTCAGAGAGCTCGCAAGGCTGGGGTTACTGTGTATTTGGTGAAGTGATTGAAGGCATGGACGTGATTGATAAAATCCGTAAAGTTCGTACCGGTCGCTTTGCCGGCCATGCCGATGTACCAGTAGAGCCGGTCGTAATCGAGCGCGCTGAGCTACATAGCGCTTAAGCGGTATTTACGCTGATGGCGTATACGCTTTTTATTGCCGATCTTCATCTGGCAGCAGACAGGCCTGATATTACTCAGGCCTTTTTGCATTTCCTCGCTGCTGAAACGCAGCAAGCCGATGCGCTCTATATTCTGGGTGATTTATTTGAAGTCTGGATTGGTGATGACAATCCGGAGCTATTACTGGCAGAGGTTGCTGCAGCACTCAAAGCGCTCAATAAGCAGATGCCGGTATTCTTTATTCACGGCAACCGTGATTTCTTATTAAAAGCGCGTTACGCCAAGCAAGCCGGCATGACCTTATTGCCGCAGCAGCAGGTGATTGATCTCTATGGTACCCCTACGCTGATTATGCATGGCGATAGCCTCTGCACCCTGGATCTGGCCTATCAGAAATTCCGCCGCTGGTGGGATCAACCCTGGTGGCAGACGCTGATGTTGTCGTTACCACTTAGCATACGACAGCGGATTGCCCGTAAAGCCCGCGAGAAAAGCGCCAAAGCGAAAGCGCAATATCTGCGACAAGATGCCGCGACTATTATGGACGTGACACCAGAAGAAGTGCCAAAAGTGATGGCGCAATTTGGCGTGCAGAAACTGATCCATGGCCATACCCACAGACCGGCAGTACATCAGCTACAAGTTAATGGTCAGGCAGCAGAGCGTTATGTGCTGGGTGACTGGTATACGCAAAGCAGCTATCTGAAAGTCAGCCCTGAACAGTGGCAACTGGTATTTGATCCGCTGCCAGCGAAATCCTGATTAGTCTCAGGCGATCGCCTGCAGGCTTGCGGCTGGTACCCCACTATGGAACTTAAAATCCGTATCCGGGCTTAAAATCAGCTCGGCTTCAACTTCGGCAAAAAACGCCACCCGCGCGCTGATATCGCTACCGGCAATCTGCTGTGCCAGACTCAGATAATCCTGATAATGACGCGCTTCCGAACGCAGTAGCGAAATATAAAAATCACCAATTGCAGCAGGCAATAAAGGCGCTAAGCGCGCGAAACGCTCACAGGAGCGCGCTTCAATAAAGGCACCACAAATCAGTTTGTCGACCAGCGCATTTGGCTCAAAAGTACTGACGTGCCTGAGCAAACCTTTGGCGTAGCGACTGGAGGTGATTTTGTCGTACGGCACGCCAAACTGCTGCATCATTTCCAGCACCTGATAAAAATGGTGTAGCTCTTCTTTAATCAGCAACACCATCTTATCGATCAGTTCCTGGCCGTAAGCCGAACTGGCTTTTGGCAGCATCGACTTTTTCAGCTTATGCTCAGCCAGTTGCTGCCAGTCACCGAGCTGGCGATAGGTGAAGTCTTCGTATGGCTTTAGCCATTGCAACAAAGCTTCAGCGCTTTGCTCATCTACCACATAGCGACGAATTAAAAACATCGCTGATTGCGCCGCCTTAAGCTCACAAATCAGATGATCCGTTAGTAACACCGGTAAGGATTCAGCTTTCGCTGCCTGCTGCAACCAGGCGTCTGGCGTGCTGCATCGCAAAAAATGGTTAATCGGTTCCAGTAAGCTTTGATATTCGGTAGTTAGCATCGGCACGTCGCTTGAAAAAACAGGCGCAGATTATAACCAAAGCCGTCCCGCCCTGCCAGCAACGGCGTGGCTATGAAATAGTGGTTAAATTGTCAACAGCACACTTGACTAACCCCCTGCCATAAACCATAACTTATATACGGGCAACTGCGTTATTGTCCGGACAAGGGTGCAGTTTTGCAGTAATAAGGATAATAATTATGATTCTAAACCATTTATGGGGCTTGTATGCCCACCCGAAAGAAGAGTGGCATACCATTGATGCCAGACACGAAAGCTTCCGCTACAGCATGATGCATATCCTGCTGGTTGCACTGATCCCATCTATTTGTGCCTACTATTCGGCAGTACACTTAGGTTGGAGCATCGGCGTTGGCGAAAAAATCTTTTTAACCGCTGAAAGTGCCCGCCTGATGGCAGTGGCAATGTATATCGCCTTAATCGCCGGCGTCTTTGCATTGGGATTGTTGGCTCACTGGATGGCTCATACCTTTGGTGCCGAACCAACCTATACCCAAACGCTGGAACTGGCGTCCTATACTTCAACACCGCTGTTTATGGTTGGTTTAGCTGCCCTGTATCCAGAACTGTGGTTTGTGATGATGGTCGGTTTAGCCGGTTTAGCCTACTCAGTTTATTTGCTCTATGTCGGCGTACCGATTCTGATGCATATTCCGGAAGAGCGCGGCTTTATCTACGCTAGCTCAGTGGTGACCTGCGGTCTGGTATTGCTGGTTGTCGTCCTGGCGTCTACCGCCATCTTGTGGAGCTCGGGTTATGGCCCGGCTTTTACACACTAATAAAGAAAAATTCCAGCTAAGACAAGATCGAGTAGGAGGCGGGAT
>NZ_LCWL01000028.1:0-5209 GCF_001441695.1 Alishewanella sp. WH16-1
TTGTATAGGCGTAGGTGTCAGTCAGATCCATCCGACTCGGCATTGGTGTTTGCTTTTTTACCCAACAAGCTGCTGGAAACTAAAAGTAAGGCACCGAGGACAATTGCAATATCAGCCAGGTTGAAGGCCGGCCAATGCCAGTCTCGCCAATAGAAATCAAAGGAATCCACAACATAGCCGCGAAAGACCCGGTCAATCAGGTTGCCCATGGCGCCACCGAGGATAAGACTGTAAGCGATGGCTTCTCCTTTATGACGATTTTCAAGGATCAGCTTGATCAGAAAAATCGAGACCACTACCGCGATTCCGATAAAAAAGTAGCGCTGCCAGCCTCCACCATTCGCAAAAAGACTGAATGCGGCACCGGTATTCCATACGTGTACCCAGTTAAAGAATGAGGTCACTGAAATAGACTCGCCATATGCCATTGATTGTTGCACCAGCCATTTTACGGCCTGATCAGACGCTGCCAGCAGGCCGGAGATGGACAACAGAGCGCACGGTGACAGATGTTTGCCAAAAATGGACATTGCTTAATCCTTGAGCGCCAGAATGCGTCTAGCACCGTTAAGTACAATTACCCCCGCGATGGTGCCGATAATCAGATCCGGATAATTGGACCCGGTCCACGCGACCAGAGCGCCGGCGGTGATGACCCCCAGGTTGATCACCACGTCGTTGGCCGAGAATATCCAGCTTGCCTTCATGTGCGCCCCGCCCTCCCGATGTTTGGATATGAGCAGCAGACAACTGGTATTGGCAATCAATGCGACGAATGCGATAGCCATCATCACCAGCGATTCAGGCTCACTACCGAATACAAAGCGTCTCACCACCTCTATGAGTACGCCCACAGCCAAGATCAGTTGCAGTACACCAGCAAGATGCGCGGCACGTACCTGCATTTTCACGCTATGTCCAACCGCATAAAGGGCAAGCCCGTACACCGCCGCATCGGCAAAATTGTCCAGGGATTCTCCAATCAGGCCGGTGGACCGGGCGATCAGACCGGCAGACATTTCCACCACGAACAGAAGTGCATTGATGCCGAGCAACCAGCGCAGGGTCCCGGATTCTTGCTTAGCAGAAGCTGCCGAAAACTCGGCGGCCTTGATGGTCTCCGGATTTGCAGCGACGGTTTCCTGAAGCGAGGCGCCTAGCCCCAAGGTCTTCAGTTTCGAGGTGACGGGCTCGACCTCACCGTCATGCACGACCTTCAACCGGCGGTTCGACAAGTCGAAGGACAGCGCCCGAATCTCCTCAAAGCCGTTCAGGGCTAGGCGAATCATTCGTTCTTCTGATGGACAGTCCATCTTCGGCACGGCATAAACACTGACCCATTCCCCCGACGCATCGGAGGAGGCCTGCATATCGGTATCCGCCGCAGGCCTTGCATGGTCGCCACAGGGGCCTCCGCAGTTTTTACTCATGATATGACTCCACTTGAATGTGATCGGGTTTTCATTTAAAACTATATAGTAGCTATAATGTCAATAGCGTAGAGAATCCGTTGCGGAGGAACCCGATGCGTATTGGTCAGTTGGCACAGTCAGTAGGGGTAGATACACAGACGATCCGCTTCTACGAACGGCAGGGCTTGTTGCCGCCGCCTGGTCGGCAGGAGAACGGTTACCGTGTCTATACCGAGAAACACGTTGAGCGGCTGGCCTTTATTCGTCGCTGCCGCATCCTGGATCTGTCACTGGCAGAAATTCACGAACTAAAGCGCTATCAGGACGACCCTCATCAGTCCTGTACCGCTGTCAACGCCTTGCTCGATGATCACATCTCTCATGTGCGGTCGCAGATAACCGCTCTGCAAGCGCTTGAGAAACAACTCGTTTCACTAAGAGCGCGTTGCAACGATGACCGGGAAGTTAAGGCGTGTGGGGTTCTTGCTGGAATTAGCGAAGGAAACATGCACCAGCAGTAGGTGAAGCATCAACCAGATAATCCGATGAGATGCCGGTCTGTCTCACTCTCATGCAAAGGTAAGATCAACCATTTAATCCCCTTACCCGAAAAACCGAAGAAAAATGGCGAGTAGAGACTCGCCATTTTCCGCTACCCCCTCGACGTATCCAGCTTAAACCGAACCACGAAGCCGCAGCGAGTTGAATACAACGGACGCTGAACTCAGACTCATCGCCAGGGCTGCAAACATGGGTGATAGAAGCAACCCGGCAAACGGGTACAGGACGCCAGCAGCCAGTGGAACGCCTAACGCATTATAAATGAACGCAAAACCAAGGTTCTGCTTCATATTGAGAACAGTCTTGTTTGACAGGTCCCGGGCAATCGAGATACCCCGCAGGTCTCCTTTTACCAAGGTGATTTGCGCACTGTTCATCGCTACGTCCGTCCCGGTTCCCATAGCGATACCGACATTCGCCTTGGCCAGTGCCGGGGCATCGTTGATGCCGTCGCCCGCCATCGCAACGATGCAACCTTCTGATTGAAGCTTATCAACCAGATTCAGCTTGTCGGCCGGTTTCACTTCGCCATGAACTTCGTCTATGCCTAGTTGTTCGGCGACCGCTTTTGCCGTTGAAATACCGTCACCAGTAGCCATGATGACCCTGATTCCCGCGGCCTTGAGCGCCTGTACCGCTTCAGGGGTGCTCTGTTTGATGGGGTCGGAAACGGCGAGTAGGCCGACCAGTGTGCCGTCAACCGCCAGGTACATCACACTCGCACCCTTTATCCTCCATCCCTCAGCGGTGGCAGCCAGGCCATCAACATTGACGTTATCCTGCTGCATGAACGCAGTGTTGCCCAACAGCAGTATTTTGCCTTCAACCTTGCCCCGTACGCCTATGCCGCTACCCGAGTCAAAGTCGTCCACTGGGCTGAGCACCAAATTACGTTCGCGCGCAGCGCTGACAATAGCGTCAGCCAAAGGATGCTCGCTGCCTTGATCGAGGCTGGCAGCCAGGCGCAAGATTTCATCGGCGTCCAACTCGCCAGCGGAAACAGCCTGATCGAATGCGGGTCGGCCTTCTGTCAAGGTGCCGGTCTTGTCTACGATGAGCGTATCGACTTTGCGCAGATTTTCTATTGCTGCTGCATCACGAAACAGAACACCCTGGGTTGCGCCTCGTCCGGTAGCAACCATGACTGACATGGGCGTTGCGAGCCCCAACGCACAAGGGCAAGCGATGATCAGAACAGCGACCGCATTGATCAGGCCATAGACCCAGCTTGGCTGCGGGCCGAACATGCCCCACACGACCAAGGTGAGGATGGCGATGGCTACCACCGCCATGACAAAGTAACCCGCCACCAAATCAGCCATCCGTTGCATCGGCGCCCGAGAGCGTTGGGCCTGAGCCACCAACTGGACAATTTGTGACAACACAGTGGCCGAGCCGACTTTCTCCGCCCGGATCACAAGTGCACCAGAGGTGTTCATCGTTGCCCCTATGACCTTGTCACCCGGGCGCTTGCTGATGGGTAACGATTCACCAGTCAACATGGATTCATCGAGAGAACTTGCACCCTCTTCAACAATGCCATCGACAGGAACTTTCTCACCGGGACGTACGCGTAAACGATCACCTTCATGCACATGCGTCAGCGGTACATCTTCTTCTGTTCCGTCTGCATTGATACGGCGGGCCGTCTTGGGCGCCAGACCGAGCAATGACCGGACGGCAGCGGATGTCTGGGAACGCGCGCGAAGCTCCAGCACCTGACCAAACAGCGTAAGGGAAATGATCACCACTGCGGCTTCGAAATAAACCGCCACACGCCCCATGGACATGAATGTTTCCGGAAATATACCGGGAGCTACGGTTGCCAGCGAGCTGTAGACGAAGGCGGCACCGGTACCCAAGCCGATGAGCGTCCACATGTTGGGACTGCGGTTGACCACTGATTGCCAACCCCGTACGAAGAACGGCTGTCCGGCCCACAGCACCACGGGAAGCGACAGTACAAGCTCTATCCACGTTTGCGTCGCCATCTCGAACCAGCCAAGCTGTGGCCCAAACATGGCAAGCACCGTGACAATGACGGTAAAAGGCAATGTCCACCAGAATCGCCTGGAAAAATCGTCCAGCTCGGGATTGTCATCTTCCAGACTGGGCATCAGGGGTTCAAGTGCCATGCCGCATTTAGGGCAGGTTCCGGGGTTGTCCTGACGTATTTCCGGATGCATCGGGCACGTATAAATTGTGCCTTTGACCGCTTCCGAGGGAGGTGGCGGGGTTGGTGAAAGAAACTTCTCAGGGTCATGCTGGAATCTATTCATGCATTTGGTGCTGCAGAAGTAGTAAGTTTTACCCGCATGCTCAACATGCTGGGCAGAGTCTGCCGTTACACCCATGCCGCAGACCGGGTCTGTAAGCCCTGAGCCCGTGTGGGAGGGTGTATGGTGATGACAATGAGACTCAGAATTATCGTGACCCATGGATAAGCACCTTTTCAAATAAGCAGGCAGTTTGCGCCGCGTTTTTTGCGGCTTCTTAAAGGAGGAGATTACATGAATCATGATACCATAAACTTATTAGTTAAAGATGACCAGGCTGCTCCCGCAAGCATTACATTTTAGTCATGTTATGCGAACAACGCTTTTCTCACCGATATAACCTAGCTTCCGGCCACCAACATTACATATTTGTCATTTTCTGGTCATGTTGTGGGCAGATTTCAGACTATAAAATTGATATTGACGACAATGAAATGGACTGGCTTCATTGGCCTGAACTGTAGAGCGGAGTGGAACGATGAAGATTCTCATCGTAGAAGATGAAGTAAAAACTGGGGATTATATCCGGCAGGGCTTCATGGAATCCGGCTTTGTGGTAGATCTCGCCCGGACCGGGCTCGATGGTCACCACCTGGCGATTACCGGCTCGTATAACTTGATTGTCCTTGATGTAATGCTGCCTGATGTGGATGGCTGGCGAATTATGCAGTCATTGAGAGAGGCCAGATCCATCACGCCTGTGTTATTTCTCACCGCAAGGGACAGTGTAGAAGACCGGGTCAAGGGTCTGGAATTGGGAGCGGACGACTATCTGGTCAAGCCTTGGCAATCTATGGGTACAAATATTTGTGCTTTGTGCCTGAGGGTAGTTAACCTGCAAATTCGACTTAACTTTAAATGCTCCAAAGTTCGTCTCGCTTAACTCGTGCCGAATGTCCGCTTTCAGTGAAAAGCTCCGATTTAATCGAATCTCAGTGAATTTCTGCTATTGGCACAAAG